>JAFAPF010000462.1 GCA_019247245.1 Rubrobacter sp.
CACTTATCCCCAAGACCCATGAATGTTCGCTACTATGAATATAGGGGCCAGTAAAGAAGATGGGAAAGCATCCTTAGCTGACCGGAGGTTGTATTCACGACATAATAACCTTTTAAGCGGAAGCAGGGAGAGTGCCATGGCCAAGATGTATAACAACTTCGAGTTATCTGAGAAAACATGCAAAGGACTAAAGTAGAGGGCAGAAGCCTCAGTACTCTTGCCCGAAAAGAACTCTTCCGGTGGATCCTATAAGCGTTCTTGGGTGAGGTAACCTCGCTTGATCGTCTCGAAGGGTTACTAGGTCCTCGAGAATGCAACTGCTTGCCTCAAAGCCCTGCAAAAGGGGATAAACAAGTCGCCGATACTGTCTTCTCGGAAGCGTCTTGAAGCAGATACAGGCAGTGCTCTTCGCACATTGGACGTTCTGCGGCTAGCAGGGGTTGAGAGTCCACTTAACGTCTCAAGCTACCCTCCTGCTCCTGCCTCGTCCTTCTGCCTGCTTGGTCGTTTTGAGGAGTGCAAGAAATGTCGTTGGTCTGATGATCTGGGGTCCCCGACAACCGCGATTGCTCTGCGCGCTTAGCAAATCCTCATCTCCCGTAACAAGGTAGTCTCCCTCTGCACCTATCGCTAGTGCGAGCACCTTTTCATCTGTGGGATCTCTGAGGGTAGCTGGAAGTGTCGGTATTGACGCGGAGTGCATCAGCTTGGAGTACATGCAGCGTGTCCTCCACCTCATCGGTTGTGAGGTGATACTTCTGCTTGATCTCAAGACGGACAAGAACTTCCGCTATTTACGTTTAGAGCGTTTCAGAGATAGGAGCACGAAGGCTTTAGACCGCCATGCCAAGAGTTCGTAGGGGGTACCATGTTTGATGATTAGGCCACTGACGACGAGGTTAGTATCAACGACGACTTTGACTTGTGTCCTGTTCTTTGTCATAGAGTTCATGGCCAACAGTCTCAACCACAGCGGTGACGTCTCGCTCAACTGTCTCAGGATCAAGATCCTTCTTGGCGCGAATGCTGTCTAGGACGTTAAAGCGACCACGTGTTTAGGATTTGAGCCCTTCCTCGATCAATTCTTGATTACTCGCTCTGCAGACACTTTTAAGCGCTTCACTCGCTCTCGAATCTTTTGATCTAACTCTTCTGCTGAGGATATCTGTTTTTGTATCATATGTACTTAGTCTATAACGGATATGGTAGATGTTTGTCAATATGTAGTTCCTTTGCCCTAGAAATCTTCTAGCTTCGAGAAATTTCTCGGAAACTCTGCGCACCAGAGGGCTTAGGTTGGTATAAGCTCTAACCCCAGGAAAAGGACATCCCGATCCAACTTACTTCAAACCAGAAGGAGCTTCACCATGAGAGTATTCGGTCTTTCACTACCAGCCCAGCTCTCAGGAGTTGCTTTACTGGTTGTGCGAGTGATAGTCGGTATAATCATGACCGCCCATGGCTGGCAGAAGCTCACCGAGATCGGCCCCGCAAACTTCGGTCAGGGCTTGGCGCAAAGTGGCGTGCCCTTACCGATATTCATGGGCTACGTAGTGACCTTCACAGAGTTTATAGGCGGAATCCTGCTCATCGTTGGGCTGTTATCACGACTCGCAGCGCTCTTCCTGACGATCAACCTGACCGTTGCGATATTGCTGGTGAGCATTCACTCTGGGCTCCTCTCATCTACAAGCCGGATCGGTATGGAGCTCCCTTTGGCCCTTATCGCGGGGTTTTTGGCGATTCTCTTGGCGGGCCCCGGAAGGCTGTCACTAGATTACTTGCTCGGCGTTGAAACCGATGCTGCGGAAGGCCGTGAGAGTTGAAGAAACTGGCTAAGGAGTTTGCGTCCGTAGGTGGCTCTATCCTGTGCCTCTGCGGTTAGTCTCAAAGCTATAACAGCAGGGCAGTCGCACAAGGAGGATTCTCCGGAGCATGGGCAGACAGAAGCTTGGGAGGGAGAAAAAGAGAACGTCTGCCACGGTGTTTGAGAACCGCTCAGTGTGGAGTGAAGGTCCTGATTCTGTTTCTGGGTTATTGCCACTAGAGATAGCAGAAAGTCCCTTACTCTCGTGACCTCTTTTGCCCGAGGGGCTCGATGAGCTCTGTCAGCTGCTCTTGTACATCGAGGCCCGTGCTATTGATTCCTGAGTCACGGATAGGAGCAGCAGCACGCTGGGGCTTGATCGACGAGATGTAGACCTGACCGTCGTGCTCATAGACGGCGATCTGCAGCAGCCCAAAGCCGGTTGCATCCGGGTCTGCTCCGCCGCAAGGACCACGTCATCGCCGCCCTCACCGAGCGCATCCCGGAACTGGAGCTGCCAGAGAGCCTACCTCAGAGCCTCGAGAATCGCCCGAGAAGGCCTCCACGAGCACCGAAGGTGTTTATTGAGAACCCATGAAGGAAGAGCGGCCGTCCTGGTGGCGTAGGATGTTCAGGTAGTGAACACCTATAAAGGGAAGTGATACACCGATGAGCGCACACCCTTCTATTCACCCATACTTAGCTGCCGTTCGAGAGCAGTACGAGACCTTGCAGAACGAAGCCCAAAGGTGGCACGTAGCGGACCCAGATAAGAGCTACGAGGTGGCAATCGAGTATCACACTCCTGCCGGAGAGGAAATCCGTGTCAATAACGTATGCGTGCACCCGCACTTCGGAACCCTACAGATTGAGGGATGGGATGAGGACGGCAGTCCCTGCGACGTTGTGGCACATCCGCAAAGCGCGTCGCTGATTTTGAGGCTTCGCCTGCTACCTCCCGGAGACGAGCCCATACCGGTAGGATTCACCTCCTCACAGAATCCGCGCACTAGTTAGTTTCTGCCGTAGTAGGTCCGGCCGGATACGGGTAGTCGGTGCAGGTAAAAGAGGATCCCGAACGCAAAGTATTATATGGTTCCCCGTGTATGCATACACGGTACTAAACTAGAGGCGTTTCACCCGCAACGAAGGGCCCTATGGCTGGCCAGATGTACCTATGGACAATAAGAGAGGCCGGGTGGTGAGTAACGGAGAACCGCCCGGCCTAATGTGAGAGAGAAAGATCCGCATTTTAGAGGAAGTTGGAAGCTCTAAAACCTTTGTTTTGGGAGGCGTCGGATCCTCTCTGTTTTCGTATCTCTAATGATAAACAAAGGCCCCCTACCCTGAGTTAAAGAGCAGTAAAAGGTGGGTTAAGTCTCTGCATCTTACAACTAGATACTCCGCTCCTCTTGTGGATAACCACTATCTGTTGTGGGTTAGTGGAAGGCCAGGCAGCCCGATGCTATGGGACGCAGAATGCCTGTTCGCCGCCTTATCTCAACTCCGAATCCTGGCCGCGAAGCTCCTTTAGCAACGTATTCAGCTCATCCACATCTCTAGTTAGCGCCCACTCCGCTTTTGCAACCTCTACAACATGCTCAAGCTGCTTGATGGCTATAAGCCACGCTCCTGCAGTACCTCGCACCTCCCTAGAAGAGACCTCCTCCGCCGAAGAGCCATACACCCTCTGAGCATCTAGGTACATCTCATGGTCATCGGGAGCTTGGCCAGGAGCGTAGTAGGCATCGCGCCAAGATCGGCGAAGCCGAT
>JAFAPF010000327.1 GCA_019247245.1 Rubrobacter sp.
TTCGCCCTGTAGTATTAGGAGATAAATGGGGCGGTCCGCTAATGAAGGTGCGCCTATACCAAGGCAAAGATTTCCTGTTCCCTCAGCAGGTGTCTGGTGAGTCGGAGGAGCGGACTCCGAGGTTCTTAGACTATCTGTTTTTTGGCCTTCAACCACTCAACGGCGTTCTCTCCCACGGACACGGCGGTACTGAGTCGACGAGCGAAGGTGTTAGCGATGATTCAGGCTTCGCTCTCGCTTATGACAATAGCTGTGCTTATAGCCAAGGTGATAAACTCGCTGTGATAACCTAATAGAAACCTCAGCGCTAAACTCTTGATATCAGCGTTGTTGTTCGGAGAATCCCCATTCTCCGAATTCATGGGCGTCATAAGCGAGCTCAGTTTGTTGGTGTTGCACGTATATAGACATATGGCCAAAGATACTCTTGCTCATCTTCTCTATTTTTCGCCGTTCGTCCGCTGCTAAATGGCGTGCTCTAGGTATAAGCTACAGTCAAAAAGACATGCTATCGATGATCAGGGAAAGGAATTCAATCGTGCATGTTATTGAGCGAGCCCAAGGGCGATACGACGTAGAGGATGTGGAGTTTGGTAGAGTCTACAAGTGGCAGCCCACGAGCGTCTTAGTCGAATGCGAGTGTGGACAAAGGTTGAGCCTCACCAGCTCTATGACCAACTGCGAGTGCGGCATGGATCACACAGCCGATATCCGAGAAGAGCTCAGTGGCCAGCCGCTTGAGGAGGCTGTCCGTTACCCCTGGCGTTACTGGCACTCTTCCGAAGATACCGAAATACCTTTTTGAAACTCCCCGCCCCAGGAGAAGGATAGCGCTAGGTCCCCTCTAGCGCACTCTAAAAAGGGATTTGTCCATAGGTCCGGTCTGCTGTGCTAGGAAGCCAATCAAAGATGCCGAGTTGCTCAGGTTTCCGCGAATTTCTAGAAGCGGCAACAGAGTTTTATAGAAGACCCTTTCTCGGCAGCTTGTAGATAGAGACAACGTGTCTGCTAGTAGGCATACTACCTCAGGTGATAGCCAAAAGGGCCATTGCTATTTGGTTGATTTTGATCTTCGCCGAAATCTTGCACGGCATCGTCCGAGGGGCACTCCTTGAGCCCTATCTCGGAGATTTTCGAGCACGGCAAGTAGGCGTCTTTAGCGGATCTATATATAATCTTCTTCTGTATAGCCCTTGCCTGTGCACGATGGGTAGGTGCCAGCCGTACCTCGCAGCTGTGGGGGGTTGGAGTGTTGTGGCTAGTTCTAACGGTAGCTTTCGAAGTGGCCTTTGGGCGTTTTGTTTTGGGCTACTCGTGGAAGCGAGTGGCCTCTGACTACAACATATCTGAGGGGGGACTTCTTCCCTTTGGGCTGGCAGCATTGGCAGTATCGCCTTACGTAGCTGGCAAGGTGCGTGGGCTTATTTAAAAGTAACATAAAACTTGCATTCGTAACTTCAGTTTGCTCTAGGCAAGCGGCTGTTCTCGGAAAACTTGAGAATGAGTTTCTCGTTGCCCTGTCGCTGTAGAGCCGAACAGCGGTCAGATTGAACCCCTTTTTAGACGGTAACGCTATAGCCTTCCTTTTGGGTTCGGTCCATACTCATTTGCCCCCGGTTCGCTATCCAGTATCATGAAGATAAGGGGAATAATGCTGCCAATAACAGGAATCAAACCAATAAGTATCCACTATCCAGTGCGCCCAGTATCGTTGAGCCTGCGGACAGTCACAGCGATACTCGGAATCAGGACCGCCAAGGAATAGAGACCTTGGAGCACTCCAGCTCCCGTTTGAGAGCTGAAGGTCCCAATCAAGTCGTCGACGACGATCAGCACAACTGAGATAAGAAGGTTGATAAGGAAACTATCCAGAGTCCAGTATTCTTTTCGGCTCGTCCGTCGAACACTGCGTACTTTTTTAATACCTCAAGATACCAGCTTATGGTGACTCCTTTATTGTTGGCCCTACCAGTTCGGTTAGACGCCTGCCGGGGTGATACTACCCATAGTATGGAGATGTGGGAGCACTCGCGCCACAGCAATAACTAGAATGCCCTATTCTCAATTCCAAAAGAGCCTACACCTGTAGATAGCAGATAGCTGCTAAGTGTAGATAGCAGATAGCTGCTAAGGTCTGTAACAAAAACGACCGTTCTTGACACAGATAGATGGAGCTTTCTACAGGCGAGTAGAATACGAACTAATGAAAACTCGATTGGCTCGACTGTTAGCTGGCTTGTTGGTAGGACTGGTACTGACGGCGTTCCTGCTTTTACCCTCTAGCTCTGTTATAGCGCAACCGTCCAGCGCTCCGATCGACCACATCATCATCATCTACCAGGAAAATCACGCCTTCGATAACCTCTATGGTAAGTTCCCGGCTGCCAACAATCTTGACCAAGCTGGCGCTCAGGTACCACAGGTGGACAAAAGTGGCGTGTTCTACCAGACATTGCCCCAGCCCCTAGATACCTCAAAGAAATCAGCTGAGGCTGACCCGCGCTTCCCTGACAATTTGCCCAACGCTCCATTCCCAATCGATCCGTACGTTTCTCTTGACCAGCTAACCCCCGACCCTGTGCATCGCTTCTATCAATACCAACTTCAGATGGACGCTGGCAGGATGGACCGCTATGTGGCTTGGACGAACTCGGGTGGGCTACCGATGGGCTATTACGATACACAGCAACTGCCACTCTACCCCTACGCCCGCGATTATACGTTGGCAGACAACTTCTTCACCGCAGCCTTTGGCGGGTCTATGCTCAACCACTTCTGGCTAATCTGTGCCTGCACCCCAGTTTGGGCTGGTGCACCGTCTAGTATGGCGGCCCAGCCGGAGTTCGATACCGCTAGCAATCTTACCGGCCTAACAAAGGATGGGGACGTCACCCCCGATGGCTACGTTGTGAACGACGTTGAGCCGCTCTATAAGCCACACAAGCCCGATGTTGCCACCGAAGATAGGATGCCTCCACAGACACTTCCAACTATCGGCGAGCGGCTGGACGATGCCGGAGTATCTTGGGCTTGGTATGCTGAGGGATGGAACGACGCCTTGGCTGGGAAGCCCAATCCAACCTTAGTCTTCCACCACCAGCCCTTTGTTTACTTTGAAGGGTTCGCTGAGGGTACATCCGAGAGAGCAAACCACCTCAAGGACGAGCAAGATTTCCTAACCAGCCTCAACGACGGGACCTTGCCCTCTGTCTCGTTCATCAAACCAGATAACAGGCACGATGAACATCCCGGGAAAGCAGAGGTGCTTGCTAGCGAGCAACACGTCACCGATCTCATCGAACAGGTGAAGAGCTCGCCTAACTGGGGAGACTCAGCCATCATCGTCGCCTACGATGATTTTGGTGGCTGGTACGATCACGTCGCACCGCCGGTGGGAGACCGCTGGGGGCCTGGCGGTCGGGTTCCGATGCTGATCATCTCACCTTATGCGCGCAAGGGCTTCGTCGACAATACTCAGTATGACACCACCTCCATTTTGAAGTTCATAGAATGGCGCTACGGTCTTGAGTCGCTCACTGAACGAGACAAAGCAGCGAATAACCTCTTAGCTGCTTTGAACTTTGACCAGCAGGAGGGACTGCCGAGTTCTGAAGGTATCGATGTTCTCCTACTACTAGCGACTCTAGTGGGGATCGCGAGCCTCATAGGAGTTGGGCTATTGTTGTGGCGCCGAACCTATAGAACTAGGTGATGTCTGGTTAATCCTAAGTACAAGAAGCCGCGCTGATGTACCAAAAACGACCCAGCGTGTTGAAAAACTCCTCGATAGGGCCAAGAGCGCTCTGTAGGGTGCTCCCGGGTGCCGCTGTTCTTATGGGCTATAGCGGAGGGCGCCGGGCGCAGGGCCACCGCCTGTGCCGGCTTCTTCGGTCCGCGGCCTCCGAAGGCGAGCAGGCGCTTCACGTTCTGCCCCGAGGCGATCAGCAAAGCTTCTTTGTTCACCTTTTCTAGGTTCCTGAGCCTGAACCTGACCATCCCGTGCCACTCTTTAGCCTCCCCAAAAAGCGGCTCGACCCACACCGCCCGTTTGCGCAGCGCCTTCTCGTAGGGATAGGTGCCCCGGTATGCCCGCACCCGTTCCACGTACTCCTCGTTCGGGTAGCGGTTGACGTTGCGCGCGCCCTCGCGCGGCGTGCACCTCTCTTTGAGCGGGCAACCCCGGCAAGCAGAGGTATCCGCTCGGTACCTTATGCCTTTGCCGCTCTTGCCGGCCCGATGCAGTTCTTCGCCCGCCGGGCACAGGTAGAGGTCCCTCTTCGGGTCATAGACGAACTCCGTTTTGCCGAAGAAGGCCTCGCCCTTGCCACCGCTCTCGTGCAGCGCGACATACGCCCGGATGTTGGCACTTTCTATCGCCCCAACGTTCTCCGCGGTACCGTACTTGGCGTCCCCGGTTACCTGACGAGGCCACGAGCGCCAGCGGAAGGCGGTCCTCCAAAGCAAGTCGAGCATGGGGCGGTTCTCGGTTACCTCCGAGGGAGTGACCAGGACGTTTAGGATCACCCGCGCCTTGCCCCCGTCCACCACGTAGTGGGCTTGGTAGCCGAGTTTGGTCTCGCCCCCGCTTCCGAGGCGCATAGGAGTGGCGTCGGGGTCCGTGGTGCTCACCAAGCGGTCGGCGGTCCTCGCGCGCGCTCCGGAGCTGAAGGCGCGCTCCTGCCTGCCGTCGCGCGAGATCCAGTCCTCGCTCCGAACATTGTCCTCTTTGAGGCGCTCCTCCCCGGCCGTGGGCAGGGCGCCGGCAACCGATGTATCGGGGCTCGGGTGTGGCACGGCGAAGTCCTCGATCTCTTGGTTGGCGGTCTCCTCGAAGAGCTCTTCGAGGTGGT
This sequence comes from Rubrobacter sp., assembly GCA_019247245.1. Classification (GTDB taxonomy): domain Bacteria; phylum Actinomycetota; class Rubrobacteria; order Rubrobacterales; family Rubrobacteraceae; genus Rubrobacter_F. Next base: position 4,851 of record JAFAPF010000327.1, read on the forward strand.
TCTCGGCTATGGATCGCGAGCGGAGGCCGTCCACGTCCGCGTTGGCTTCGACCTTGGTGGAGTCGAAGTAAAGCTCCTCGCCCCACACCAGCCCCGCCTCGAAGCACTCTTCCACGATCCTCTCGAAGAAGCGCCTAAAGGTCCTAAGACCGCCGTAGCGCTCGCGGATGCGGCTGAGGCTGGAGTGGTCCGGCAGGGGTTCGTCGAGGTCGTAGCCCAAGAACCAGCGGATGCTCAAGCGGTCGGCCGCGACCTCCATGAGCCGCCGCTCCGAGCGGATGTCCTCGAAGAACATCACCAGCTGCAGACGAAAGAAGACGACCGGATCG
>JAFAPF010000377.1 GCA_019247245.1 Rubrobacter sp.
GTTCCCCGGTTGCACCACAGCTTGCCACCGCGACCACCACGACCACCAGCAGCAGTAGTGCTATGAACCTCACCCTCACCTCCACGAGTATCCTTGTTCGATACGCGCGACATTTTAGAGAGTACTTCTAAGACTTTTTTAAGAGGGTATAGTCCTATCAAGACCCTGGGGGCGGAAGTCGGGTGTACCTATCGGGTTCGTAATCCCTATTAAAGGTGCTCTAGAGCTGCCCGGCATTAGAAGTATGGGGAAGAGCGCTGATGGATCTACGCTGCGACGAATTAGAGGCCACACTTATAGGCTTTCTGGCTTAAGACCTGATCGATTCTCCCATCCTGCTCGTGTGCCGGGATCTTATTGCGCTCCGGTCTTCTGTCTTACAGAATCTTAATGCACTCTTTACACTTCTCTAACGTAGGCCAGGTAGAAAGGAAATGGGTTGGGCTTTTCGTTCCAACTGGCGTGTAGCCCGGCCTTCGCCTATCAAGAGGGCCCGGCTACACGCCAGTTGCCCTCCCTAATCAGCTCTGTTCCCGGCCCTCTACTTACTAAAAATGGTCGATTGGCTATTTCGGCTGCTGTGACTGTTGCGTAGCAGATGCATCTAAATAGTTACAGTGTTTTGTCTGTGCTGGATAGGGTAGGGTGATTAATTGTTAGTTCAAGAAGCCTGGTGCCCTCTCAGGGGTGAATTTGGGAAAAGGGAAAGGAGGAGTAGGACACCAGGTTCTCAAGGCTACATGCGTACCACACGTATATTCGGTTTAATCATTCCGGCTAGTATTTTCCGTTTACAACGCCTAAGAAGCGCTAGCTGCTGATAGCTATTTATTCTCAGAAATCAGCTAGGACTTTTTTGCTAGCTTGCGTATAAGGAAACGTCACGAGAGTATATGGGGCCCGGCTCCTAAGCTTTACTAGTATGCCAGAGGCGCTTGATCAGGGTTATCCACACCCTGCATCTTTATTCGTTGTTCTGCATACTCTGTTGCCGCTGTTGGAAAAAAGATAGCCAAGAGGAGGACTTGAAAAGAGATTCAGGGGCGACACGCTATAACAGGATGGAACGTGCGTTAGCAAACAGAACAAGGCGGATCCGCGGTGCTGCCCCACGTAGGCCAAAGCGCTGATTAGACTGTAGTATTCTTGAGACCAGGCCATTCGTAGACTTAAGGAGGACGCTTATGGCGCGTACAAAGGCCCTTCCGGTTCCCGAGGTAGGAGCTGAGGCCCCGGCATTCTACTTGCCCAGCGCCCAAGGGGGACAGCTCCGGTTGAGTATGAGGACCGCGCGTGGTCCCGTGGTTGTGGTCTTCTACAGCGGCGGCTGGTCCGCGGAAGACGTAGCGTACTTCAAGGAACTAGCAGCGAAGGAAGACGAGATTAATCTTGCCGGAGCTACCATAGTCGGCATTGGTACGGGAGAGTTGACGTCGGCGCGCGGCTTTGTTTGCGACACTGGTATAAAGTCTTACGTCCTCTACGACTATACGGGCGTCGCCACCCGTGGCTATGGTCTTCTGGAGAAGGATGAGGAGCATGGAGAGTATGCTCGTCCGGCGACGTTCATCGTGGACTCCGACAATAAGGTCGTCCAGGTGTGGATTGGCGAGAGGCCGAAGGGCGAGGAAGTTCTGACAAAGGTCTCCGAGATCACCGGCTTCCCCAAGCTCACGGAGGAGGCCGAGGGTGAGGAGAAGCCGGAGAAAACTGGGGAGCGCAAAAGGCTCTCACCGGAGGAACGAGAGAAGCGTCGCGCGAAGCGCCGTGCTGGTAGGGAGGACGCGGCAACGGGTAAATCTGACCGCGAATGCGGAAACGGATCAGATGAGGAGTAGAGAGACGTGGGAAACCCGGAGCGACACGAGGTGAACGGGGACGCCACTCAGGAGTCAAACGGCTCGAATGCTCGCGAGCGAGCCGACGTACTGCCAGAGAACGACCCCACAGCGGAAGGTCCTACCGAGGAGGTCCCTGCGGAACATGCCGCGGAGGGTGTCGGAGGGAATGAAACCGGTACGGAGGCAGTAGATCTCGAGGAGTTACTGGGTCACCTGGAAGTCAAGGGAAGCCACATACAGGAGCTTTGCGAGGAACTCGCCGCGGCTAAGCTTGTGGCTGCCGAGGCGCGGGCACAGGCGGAGGCGAGCCAGTTACGCGTGGGAGATCTCGAGGAAGAGCGGGAGGAGATCAAAGAGAGGTTGCGTGCTTTCGAAGAGGAGGAGCGTAAGCGTCGGCGCCGACGTGAGAGACAGGATCGTCGGGTGACGCGGTTAGAGCGTGAGAGCGAACGCCGCGAAGCCGAGATCAGGCGCCTCGAAGATCTGCTTGAGGAGAGGGAGACCAAGGCTGAAGACTACAAAAGAGAGCTTCAAGGTCTCCTCTCCAGTAAGGATGCCGCTCTCGAAGACGCTCTGAGGAGGGTAGAAGGACTCCAGTACGACCTTGAAGAGCGCGAAAACGAAGCCGCCGGGCTCCGGGCTACGGCCGAGAAGTTACGGGCTGAGATCGACCTGGAATACGAACTCCGGCGGCGTATAGCCGAGCCGGAGAATCGCCTCCGGGCGGGTATAGACCTCTTCAACGAATCTGAGCACCTTCAGACGATAAGCTCGATCTCGAAATCCCTCGGACAGCCGGAGATACACGTTACCCTGGAGAATGGCAACGAGCCGCTGGTGATCCTCACATTCACCTGGCCCGACATCACCTGGCGGGTCTACGCCGCCAACCCGGGGCTAGCTGTAGAAGAGCCTCGCGTCTATCTTCAAGGCACAGGTGAAGACTTCTTCGGTCGGGACAGCAAACCATCGAACGCTCGAATAGGTCCCGGCGGACGGATATTCTTGGGACTCTAGTTCGTTAACTAATAGTATGGTGGTGCGGCTATGGTTATCAGTAGTGTCGGACCTCCATGAGGTGCTTGAGTCTCAGAAGAGAACGCTCGCCGTTTCTGCGGGCAAACCTTTCTATGCCTACGAAGCGGGCCGCCCGGTTTAGAACTCTGCTCTTTAGGCGAAAGCCGCCGGTGTATGAGACGATGCATGAGCGACCGTGCTCGGTCGGGGCGACCGTGATCTCGCCGTTTCCCTCGATAGCCGAGGTGTAGACCCAGTGTATAAGCCCCTCGCCGACCTCTAGGATTCGCACCTCGGGCTCGAGCCTGCCGACCGGGCTCTCCAGCATAAGCCGATACGTGTCTTCTGAGAGGCGCTCGATACCCTCAATACCAACCATCCACTCTTTCGCGTTACGGAAATCTCCGATATACATGGCTACGCTCGAAGCTGGCGCTTCTATGTGCTGCTCGATGGCGATGGTATCTTCGCCTGGAGTCTTCATCTCCAACCCAGCTCCTCCAGGTAATCCTCGTCGAAGCCGAAGTGGTGAGCTATCTCATGCACAACGGTGATCCTCACCTGCTCCTCGAGCTCCTCACGCGGGAAGTCCCGCTCCAAAGGCCCCCGGAAGATGGTGATCTTATCGGGCAAAACTCCATAGTACCCGGCTGCTCGCTCCGTCAGCGGCACCCCCTCGTAGAGCCCGTAGAGCACGTTTTCTGCATCGGGCATGAGCGGTGTCGAGTAATCCGGCCAGTCGTCCACGACTATGGCCACGTTGTTCAAAAGTTCCGCCACATCCGACGGCAGTTCCTCTAAAGCCCTCTCGACCAGCTGGTAGAAGCCTTGATTGTTGCTCTTCATACAGCATATTGTACACGTGGGGGTGAGCGGTTTTCCCCTGAGCAACTGTGAGTCTCTGATCGGTAGAGAACAGACGCATAGATCCAGCGAAGCAGTGATTCTCTGAGCTGCCACACTTTGTTCGGGCTAAAATGCCTTCCAAGTTTAAGTTGCACGGGAGGTCTCGTTTTTGAGGTTTTTGTCCGGCTCACGCTTGGGACGCTGGGCGGTCTGGGTCGTCTACAGGGTTTTGAACAAGCCCTTGCCCGTGCCGCATGCGGCGGGGTGGATGATGATCCCCGAGCACTCCGTCGAGCAGGTCCTCGAGACCGGTGCCCTGAGGAGCCTCCACCCTTCGGACGTCTTCGAAGCAGCCCGTCGTATGGACCGTCAGCGTCGAGAGTACGATCAGAGGCATGGCAGGTAGTCCTGAATCTGGCGGACGGCTCGTAGCGGGGAAGATATACTAAGCGCGTGGACCTCTTCGATGCGGAAGCAACCGAAACCTTCGCCCGTAGAGCGCCGCTCGCCGAGCGTTTGCGCCCCCATAGCCTGGACGAAGTGGTCGGGCAGACGCACCTTACCGGACCCGGTGGGCCCATGCGGACGATAGTTGAGAAAGGGCGGGTCGGGGCGTTAGTGCTCTGGGGACCGCCGGGTAGCGGGAAGACCACACTAGCCCGTGTGCTGGCAGCGGAGATAGAAGGGGAGTTCGTTTCTTTAAGCGCCGTCACGAGTGGGGTAAAAGAGGTACGGGCTGTTTTGGATGACGCTCACGAGCGCCTCAAGTACGAGGGGAGGGCTACCATCCTCTTCGTAGACGAGGTGCACCGCTTTAACAAGGTCCAGCAGGATGCCCTCCTGCCTGCTCTCGAAGAGGGCCTCGTGGACTTCGTCGGGGCAACGACAGAGAACCCTTCATTCGAGGTTACGGCGCCGCTCCTTTCCCGTTCGCGCGTTCTGCATCTTAGACCACTATCCGATGAGGACCTCGCCGCTCTGCTAGAGCGGGGGCGCAGGACGCTAGAGGCAGAGATCTCATCTGAAGCTGAGGTGTACTTACTAAGGATCTCCGGCGGTGACGGACGACGCCTGCTTAATGCTCTTGAGGCTACCGTGACCTCCACCACGGGACGAGTCGAGGTCACCGACGTGGAGGTAGCGGTGGGGCAGAGAGCGTTACGGTATGGGCGGGAGGAGCACTATGACGTTATAAGCGCTTTCATAAAGAGCGTGCGTGGTGGGGACCCAGACGCGGCGCTACATTACTTGGCGCGTATGATCGAAGCAGGGGAGGACCCTATTTTTATCGCCCGTCGCTTGGTGATCCTGGCCTCAGAAGACGTTGGCAACGCTGATCCCCAAGGCCTGCCACTCACCGTCGCCGCTGCACAGGCGGTGCAGATGATCGGCATGCCTGAAGGACGCATCCCGCTTGCCCAGGCTACGACCTACTTGGCCTCCGCTCCTAAGTCCAACGCTTCTTATGCCGCCGTCGAGCATGCCCTAAAAGACGTCCGATGTGGACCCGCTTTCGAGGTCCCGATGCGTCTGCGCAATGCTCCCACACGCTTGATGAAGGACGAAGGCTACGGTACAGGCTACAAGTATGCGCACGACGACGACGCGGAGGGAATGAACGACCGCTACCTACCGGAAGGGCTTGCCGACCACGTCTACTACGAGCCTAAGGGTAGCGGGGGGGAGAAGAATATAAAGGATCGCCTCGATCGCTGGCGGCGA
>JAFAPF010000411.1 GCA_019247245.1 Rubrobacter sp.
CAATCCTCGTCGTAGTATGCTAGGATGATGTAGGTCTGCAGGGCGGCCATGCTCAAAAGCGCAAGGAGCAGTAGCCATCCACGTCGGCCATAGCTCAGGTAATACCTCCAAAGCGCTACCACCCCCACCCCTACGAGAGCCGCCACTGCCGGGGCGAGCACCACCATATAGTAAGGGTTAAACCTACTGGCGATACTGAAGAATACGCCCATCGTCAACAGCCACATCCCCCACAGCACAAGTGCTCCTTGACGCTGGTTGAGCGGCAATCGTGGGCGACCTTGCTGCCACCCAGCCGCCAAAAGGCCGACCACGGCTAGTGGTAATAGCCACCCTATCTGCCCGGCGAGCTGCTCGTCGAGAAGCCTCAAAGGTCCAGGCTCACCGGTCTCACGAGCGGCAAACTGCCCAAATCCTCCACCTTCCGGGTAGTCTCCCTGAGCATTCTCTAGTATGGCAGATGCTTCTTGTGCGAACTGCTCGCCGCCTCCGGGCATACCTACCCCTATTCCCAGCAGACGGGCTGCACCGTTGTATCCGAAGGCCAAATCCAGTTCCGAATTGTTGGAGCTAGACCCCACATAGGGACGTTGATCTGTAGGCGTAAGGTCCACCACTACCACCCACGACAGCGACACCGCCACCAGCACAACCGTTGCAACCCCAAGATGCGCAAAGCGCCGCCTCCAGCTCACGGGAGCTGTCAGGAGGTACAAAAGGTAGAAAGCTGGCAAGACTAGATACGCCTCCAACATTTTTACATTGAAACCCAAGCCCACCACGGCTGCCCCCACTATCAGCCAGCGCAAGCCTCCGGTCTCCGCAGCCCGGGTCATCGCCCACGCCGCAACCAGCACCGTTAAGACCAGCAAGCTGTCCAAATCATTGGTGCGGTTTATGGCCACGGCGATCGGGGTTACGGCCAAAGTCAACGCGGCCAAGCTCCCCGCCACAGATCCAAACGTCCTGCGCACCAGGTGGTAGAGCAAAGCCACGGAGAGGATTCCCGCTAAAGCCTGCGGCAGCAAGAGGCTCAGGCCGTTGAAGCCGAACAGGTAAGCGCTAGCCGCCTGGGCCCACAGTCCCAAAGGAGGCTTGTCTACAGTAACAAAGCCGGCGTCGAATGAGACGAAGAAGAAGTTATGCCAGCTAGTTAGCATGTCCTTTACGGCGGCGGCGTAGTAGGTGTTGCCGTATCCCTGGCTGGTCAGCCGGAATAGATTCAAGAAGGTCGACAGGCTCAGTATTGTAGCCAAGGCGATTTGATGCAGTGGTGCTTTGGCTGCCAACGCGTGCGCTTTCTCAGAGATCGTGGCGCGTTTCCGGGTTAGTTCCTGGGTCATATCTTTCCTCTCACTTCTGTGGAAATTGCACCATTTTTTGAGGACGATACAATACAGGGTCGCCAGTCGATGTTAAGGGGCTTACCTTGAAGGTGGTTTGAATGAAGCTGAACAACGTCTGATAGCCACTACTAGCGCAGCCTGGTGACCCCTGCGGGAGATAGATCGCCTCGAAGTCGGCAACGATGCCAGCGGATATTGCAACAGGCGCTGAGCCCTAACACAGAATCGGTTACCCCTCTGAGTTCCCGAGAAGCATTTAGAAGCAGCAACTCTCTTACCTGAGGACACTCTCTTTTGTGAGGACACTCTCTTTTGTAAGTGTATCAAAACGACCCCTTTGAGACGCTTTTTCAAAGCTTCTACAGCGCTTTGCAGTGATATTGGACCATTCCTCATTGCAACCCGCTATAAAACACGCAGATGTATGCCTACTCGAATGTCTCAAAACCCGTCTCAGAATCTATGTCTCACTACTCAACAAATTCTGTGAGTTTTAACGCTGCTGTAGTCAACCATAGAGCTTTCACCTGCTCCATAGCGGACTACTGTTGCCTCTGCTTAAGATACTGATCAGGAGAAGGAAAAAGGAACCGGTCTCGGATTCTTCTGGGCGCTTCGTGTGCAGCTACCGTGCAGCAACCCGAGTAAATGTCCTGGCATCTTAGGAAAAGCGCCACATAGGCAATATGCTTATTTGCAGGTATTTTGCAAACTCCAGAAACCTCTAGAAAACTAATGCGCTGACTTCACACGGCAGAGGTCGTTGGTTCGATCCCAGCATCACCCACTAAAGAAGAGTGCTATTTTGCCTGCAAAACACGAAGAAGATAAATACCCCTGAATGCATGCCTGTCCACGTCGTTCATTGACGCGCTCTGTGTCCCGCGCCCGACCTCGTTCTTCCCATGCTACTCGATCGACACTGCTCCTTCGATGGCTCGCGTGCCCCCCTCACCCAAAACGCTGCGCACAAGACCAGAGCTAAAAGGCAAAACAAGATCGCTAGCTCAAGCTTGTCCGCGAATACGGAAGCTACCACGGCTGCACCAGAGCCCAAGAGTGCAGCACAGAGGAGCACGTCCCGCACAGCTCCCCTGTTCGACGCATACGCCACGGTAATGAGCAGGTTGCGACCACCACGTAATGACCTGCTCAGAACGTTTTGACTAACACGCCATAGTGTCCTGAAAATAATACTTGCCAATTTCCTAACGCCCCTCGCCAATACGTGCGGCGTAGTGATGAGCGCGCTCAGAACGGTACTCGCCGATTCTCTTAGAATGTTTCGACTCGTACGTGCCGATTCCCTCACAGTGACGTACGCTGTCTCCCTCAGCCTAGCTCTTCTGCTTCTAGCTCTTCGTTTCTTACGCGTCTGCCGACTGCCCACACTCACGTCGTATACCATAGCATCCTTCCAGTCCCTTGTATGCACAGGCGCACGTAGTAAGTCCCAGTTTAGCGTGTGGCTATAGTAGTTTTTGAGATCCTTACCACCTAGGGCTTTCATAACAGAGACGTGTAGGGTGGAAACTAGCTCATGCTTGGCTCTGAACAAGAAGAACGCCCGGGAGGCCGAGTAATAGTACTCTGAAGCTACCCGCGCTCACCAATTGCTCAGAGGGGATCGATGGTGGATAAGATAGTTCTACTCTGCAATACACGGTATATGGAGTGATCTAGCTTAACAAACAGTCCTCAGGTGGAGCATTAGAAGCCGGTACGTACATGAGGGCCCAAAGGGGAGTTACTCAGCTTCCTAGTCCCTCGTGTTCCTTGGTATTGCCTCCTGTCCGCGAGCGAAAATGACCACGAACAGAGAATGACGCCCAGATTTGCGCCCTGCCGAGCCAACTCTGTGTGCAGCAACCTGTGCAGCAACCCGAGTGAACGTATTGAAATGTCGAGAAAACCACCTCAGAGATATTGTGCTTATTTGCAGGGATTTTGCAAACCCTAGGAACCCTTAGAAAAATACGGCGCTGCCTTCACACGGCAGAGGTCGCTGGTTCGATCCCAGCATCGTCTACCTTCAAAAAGTTCTGCTTTGCAGGTAAAACGTGAAGTAGACATGAACGCATCGTATGCTCGCTAGGTACTTGTGCGACAATCCGAGTAAATACCCTGAAATACTGAAAAAACCCCCGTTCTAATCCTTAGAACCAGGCGATTGGATCTCCTATGACGGATCCGGACGCTCGTAAGCATCCCAACACCTGTAGGCCGAGGAGGGCTTCGTGGCCTTATAGGCTTTGCAGCGCGTACCCTAGGGCGGAGACCGTACTCAAGATGCTACCCTTATGGTGCCGAGAGAAAGGGATTGGCTCGTAAAACGTGCCGTCCGCTGAAGGAGTGTTCATCGCGGGCGCCATGGCCGCTACGAAGGGGCATGGATTCTAAACTACACGGTGGGGAGTAAATATGGACCGACAAATACCGCAAGACATAAGCATTCGTCCCTTCGACGTCATCGTCATTGGCGCCGGTATCAATGGCGCCGGTATCGCTCGTGACGCTGCGATGCGGGGTCTTAAGGTGTTGCTACTCGACAAGGAGGACGTCTCCAGCGGAACCACCCAGTGGTCCACCCGCCTGATTCACGGTGGGTTGCGCTACCTTGAGCACTACGAGTTCTCCTTGGTACGAGAGTCCCTGAAGGACCGGGAGATCCTCCTCCGTACGGCTCCGCATTTGGTTAGGCCGCTCGGGTTTTTGGTGCCCATCTACGAGTATATGGAGCATGGAAGAGTGATGATCCAGCTCGGAATGATGGCCTACGACGCCCTCTCGATAGAAAAGAGCGTGGAACGCCACAGCATCTTCGATCGGGACCAGACTCTGGAGCGCGAGCCCGGTCTGAACCCCGAGGGGCTGAAGGGCGCCGCCTTTTATTATGACGCCCAAGCGGAGTACCCCGAGCGCATCGTGGTCGAGAACGCCGTCTCCGCTGGCGACCACGGCGCCGTCACGCTTACCTACGCTAAGGTAGATCGCCTCATCATCGAGGACGGCAACGTTCAAGGCGTCGAGTTCGAAGACGTGTTGCGCGGTGGGCGGCACACAGCTCGTGCACCCGTCACCATCAACGCGACCGGCCCCTGGGTCGACGAGGTGCTAGGTAGGATGGATCGCTACGGAGAATCCGAGGAGCGCATGATCGGGGGTACCAAGGGGAGCCACCTGATCGTAGATCCCTTCCCTGGGGCGCCTCAGACAGCACTCTACGTGGAGGCACGAGAGAACTCCCGGCCGTACTTCATCGTCCCCTGGAACGGCCGTTACCTGATCGGTACGACCGACATCCGCTACGAAGGTAACCTCGACTGCGTGGTGGCCGACGACGAGGAGATCGACTACCTCCTAAACGAAACCAACCACGTCGTCCCCGAGGCGAACTTGACGCGCGACGACGTCCTATTCACCTACTCAGGTGTACGGCCCTTGCCGTACGAGCCCGAAGGTGCTGAGGGCAGCGTGAGTCGGGGCCATATAATCTACGATCACTCTGAGCACGAGCCCAAGATCGGGGGCCTCTTCTCGATAATCGGTGGTAAGCTCACCACTTACCGCAATCTCGCCCGGGAGACGGTGGACGCGGTTTACGAAAAGCTAGGCAAAAAGGTCCCTAAGAGTCGCACCGACGAGGTGCCTCTTCCAGGTGGTGCCACGGAAGATTTCGAGGCCTTCTCTGAGGACTTCAAATCCGAGAGTGGCCTGACCGAGGAGCTGAGCCAGAGGCTCCTGAAGCTCTACGGCGTTTGTGCTCCCCACGTGCTAGCCATGGCCGCCAACGATCCCTCTCTGAAGAGGCCGCTCAACTCTCCCGCGAGGGTGGAGACTGGCATTATCGGGGCGGAGGTCCTGTACGCTTTCCGCCGCGAGCTAGCCGAGAAGCTCAGTGACGTACTCTTGCGAAGATCGATGGTGGGGTTGGGTCCCCATGTCGCTCTCGATGTTGACGAGGCCGCGGCTCAGGTCGCCGTCCGGCACCTTGACTGGACGGAGGAGCACGCCGAACGCGAGGTGAAAGAGTATCGTGACTACGTCCAACGCTTCAAGCCCAAGGAGTTTCGGAAGAGGGAGCCCGCGAGGGCGTGATGCTCTTGGCGGGTTAGCACACCCGTGGGAATTGCAAGGCTACCCTAATCCTGGGCATCGCGCTTGGTCGCTCGGGACCACCTAGGTGAAAACCTCAAGCCGCTTGGGGGACCTTGCTGGCCAGAGGTTGCTTTGCTTGTGATCCGGTCCCCGCTAGCGCGTAGTGAACTCTTGGAGCTTGCCCTTGAGCGACTGCTTAATGATCCTCGCCGCGTTCGGGTCGCGCTTGAGCAAGGCCTGGGCCATTTGCTTGGCCTGCTCGAAACGGATATGAGGCGGCAGTGGCGGCACCTCGGGGTCGGTTACGGCTTCGTAGAGAACAGGGCGGTCGGTCGCTAGGGCCTCATCCCAGGCGTCAGCTACTTGATCCGGCGAATCCACGCGTATGCCCTTGAACCCGAGCAGCTCCGCGAAGCGCGCGTAGGGAAAGTCGGGGATGTTCTGTGAGGCATCAAGCTTGGGGTCGCCCGCCAGCACCCGCTGTTTCCAAGTCACTTGGTTGAGGTCCTGGTTGTTTAAAACGAGGAAGATCAGGCGCGGATCACTCCAGCGTTGCCAGTACTTGGCGATGTCGACCAGCGCGCTGAAGCCGAACATTTGCATCGTACCGTCTCCTAAGGTCGCGATCACGGGGCGATCAGGGTGGGCGAATTTGGCACCCAGAGGGTAGGTCGCCCCCGGCCCCATCGTCGCAAGCGTCCCCGAGAAAGTGGCCATCATGCCTTCACGCAGCTTGAGGTGCCTAGCCCACCAGTTCGTCGCCGAACCCGAATCGCCTATGAGGATGCAGCGATCGGGTAGGCGTGCAGAAAGCTCATGGAAGACCCTTTGAGGGTTCAATGGTTGGGCATTCTGCATCGCCTGATTCTCTAGAATCTCCCACCAACGTCTGATATTATCCTCGATCTGCTCCCGCCACGAGCGATCCTCCTTACGCCTAAGATGCGGGATGAGGGCCTTTAGGGTCTCCTTAGAATCACCTACAAGGTTGACCTCCATCGGGTAACGAATGCCGAGCATCTTGCCATCGATGTCTATTTGCACCCCTCGGGCTTGGCCTGGCTCCGGCAGCCATTCCGAGTAGGGGAAGCCTGAGCCGACCATAAGCAGCGTGTCACAGTTCTCCATCATCTCGGCGCTGGGCTTGGTACCCAAGAGCCCTACCGAGCCACTGACGAACGGCAGGTCGTCGGGCAGCGCCGCCCGGCCGTTTAAGGCTTTGGCCACCCCGCAGGCCAAGATGTCGGCCGCCTCCTTGACCTCCTCGGCGGCATGCATCGCCCCCGCCCCGATCAGCATCGCCACCCGCTGGCCCGCGTTCAAGACCTCGGCGGCACGCTTGAGGTCATCCTCCTGCGGAGCCACGCGTGGGGCTTCGGGGAACCCCTCACCAGAAAAGACCGCGCCGTGCTGACGTGGGGGCTCCTCGTACTCGGACTCCGCCACGTCGTCAGGTACGATGACGCAGGTGACCGAGCGGGTCGTCTTGGCGATGCGCATGGCGCGGTCGATGAGGTGTGGTGCCTGCTGGGGGGTCATGCAGTATTGCACGTACTCGTGCGCTACGTCCTTATAGAGGCTGAGAAGATCGACCTCCTGCATGTAGCTGCTTCCGAGGGCCATGCTCACCTGCTGACCTACGAGGGCCACCACAGGGTGGTGGTCGAGCTTGGCGTCGTAGAGACCGTTCAAAAGATGGATGGCGCCGGGGCCCGAGGTGGCCATGCACACGCCCACCTCGTCCGTGAGCTTCGCGTGGGCGCACGCCGCGAACGAGGCGAACTCTTCGTGGCTGGTCTGGATGAATTCGACCCGGTCGCCGACCTCGTGGAAGGCACCCATCAGTGCGTTGATGCCATCGCCTGGGTACCCATAGATTCGCTTAACTCCCCACTCGTTTAGACGCTCCAGCATGAACTGCGCCACGTTCTTGGCCACGAGAAATCCTCCTGGGCTAGTCCTTACTCAGCGAGCCATTCTACCTTAAGAGGGAACTGTCCAAGGGTGAAGCGAGGCGGCATCCCCATGCTGAAGCGGTTACTCTTGGAATTCGGGCAGCACCTTCTTCGAGGCACCATTAAGGTAAATAAGGACTAAAGGCAGTTAGACGCACATTGAGAATTCTGCGTATCAACACACCTTCCTAGGCTGCTTGGTCTTGTTCTGCAGCCGCTGGAAGCCGGTAGCCGTTCTTGGCAAACGTTTCATCAAAGCCGAAAATATACGGGGTCTGGTAGTGTGTCGCAAAAGCCATCACCAGACAGTCGAAAAACGATGGCGCTCCCCGAGCTCCTTTTGCAGTTCGCAGCAACTCAATAGCCGTCTTATAAACCAATGCCTCTGTCTTGATAAAAACGAAATCGCCTACGCTCTGACGCTCTAGAATCGCCCGTGCTGCTTTTGTTCCTGCTTCTCTGCTGACTCGCTTACTCAGAGCAGTCACGCTTTCGGCAAAGATTTCGCGTGGCAGGAGCACTCGCCAGGAGGCACGATCGGTGATGATCTCGCTGATAGCGAGTGCTCGATTA
>JAFAPF010000413.1 GCA_019247245.1 Rubrobacter sp.
CTGAATTGGCTCAAAGCAGAATCTGCGGCTTTCTGTATCACAAGGGGTCGTTTTCGGGACACAGTAAGATGGCTTAGCGCTTGCTGGGTGGATATACAAACGCGCTTCGCCCCTACCCAGAATGGTCAGTTTAACCGTAGCGGCAAGGACGCTCCAACGGTTGGTCGGTATCTGGGTTCCGTTCTTCAGCTGGTGGAGAGCGCTAGCTGGGGGAGGAGCTATCCTGTCGCTTGTCCTGATGGCGGCATTTTCGGACCTACAAAACTGCTGCCAATAACCCTTGATCTGCTCGTTTTGTGGGCTGCAGTGACCCATTGGTTACCGGCTCCGTCTCAGTGACTGGTTGATAAAGCCGGGGCTATCAACGTAGAGAGATGCGTAACACGCTCATTCTGAGCAGGCTAAAGAAACCGGGAATCTCGACCACGCCTCCGCACTAGTAGTAGAGAAAGTGATATGGCTAACACTACGGCTACTATGGCGATTACTATCGCAATCGTCAGATCTTGCCCATACGTGCCGCTCGCAGCAGCATCTACCCCTACTACCATGCCCACCGCAAAGCTTGCTGTACCGACGAACACGAGTAGCAGGATGATCAAAACCAAATATAGTGGGTACCTGAGCATGGCTTTCTACCTCGCGGTTGGACGCGTTGTCGTAAGTTAGATCCATAATAAGCGATTTATCCAAAGAGGACATAACAAGAGGGTAGGGAATAGCATCCCGGCCGGCATACAAACCCTTATCCAAACTTTATAGACCTGTTCTCAGGTGCTCCTCCGTATCGCCTTTGGAGGCCTGTTCTCAGGTCCTCCCGGGCTATCACAGGAAAGACTTCAACCTCGCGCTTAGCTCTTGGAAAAAGGCTCTACCGGAGGAATCTCGGACGCCTCATCAATGTTGATGATGACATATCCGCCTCGGGGGCACCTTCCACAGGTCCGAACTATGCGGCCTCCGGCTGAATGGCCTCGAATACGGACTCCAACTTTTGCCCGATGATTCCCTCCCTAACCCAAGCGTTTGACTCGGTTGTCGTCGGGAAGCTGAACTTGAGCATAAAGCGCATTGTTGCTCCTTCCTCTCTACCCTGTGGCCGGAGCTTCTTGTTTCCCGCCCCCTCAAGCATAGCAGCCGGAAATTCGGCCTTCTGTGCCTCTAGACCCTCGAGCTTCCCAGAAGCGCTACTTCTTGACGACTGGAGGCCCTGCGCTGTAATAGGTAAAGGTAACGGCAGCTACTACGGTTTCAAACGGTCCATAAGGCCCTTGTCCCGCTCCTCTTCACGCTTTTTCGCCCGTTCGGCGGCCCGGCTAACGGCTATGGATGCGAAGATAACCACAAGCCGTAACTACGAAGGCGTAGAAGAACTCAGCGGCCAGTGCTCCTCCTGTCTCACCAAAGAGTTGCCTAAATAGTTGTTGGATAGCTTCGCTCCAGGCCAAGGCAGCCACCAGCCCTAGGGCGGTCGTTATCAGATCGGAGAACTTATTCAGAATCTCGCCTGTCATGTAGGTTTCCTCCTGCTACACCTAAATCTTGTATCCCTCATGGTGCCACCGAGCGTACTTACACGCGCTGGCGGGATGGCTCGTTTCAAGCCCCCAGAGTAGCATTACTAGTTTCCGGGAATTAAGCTCTTAGCGGCGATTCGTTTGTGTCGATTTGCAGGGCTTTGAAGCAAGCAGCTGCATTGTAACTGACTGAGCAGCGCCTCCAGGCGCTCAAGCGAAGTTACAAACGGGTAGTAAAGAAAGCTTGAGGCCTCGAGGGGGGCAGATAGAAGCTAGGGAGTGGCGGAGTCTCGGCTATAAAAGAGGGCGCGGGGAGAAAGCTGAGGAAACCAAGGATGGTGGAGAGCCCGATTATCTTTGACCACGCGCCTACCACCTTAAGAATCCTAGAGCACGTTTCTAAGACCGTTATGAGAGAGGACCTGGGTTAAAAGCAATGCGAGAGAGGGATGTAATCAAGACCCGGCTCTCGCTTCTCGGTGGGCACTCTTCTCTTCCCATAGGGGCACATGGGTACAGGTGCAAGAATAAAGAAGGAGTTGGCTGGTCTTCTGGTGTCTCAGAGTGTGCTGGCCCGAGATAAGAACTGGGCTTGGTGATGTGTAGGAGGTGTGTAGGAGGGGGTGTCAGCCCGATAATATTATGCTGAGCGTCCTTTCTACCCTCAAAACAAACCCTAAGCACGCGAAGGGTTCGAGCACCGCTACTGGATCCCAGCCTTTAGGACAAAAAGAAGGGCCCCGACGATCGATGCGGGACCCTTTCTGGACTCGAAGCACCGATTCCTAAGACATCGGACTTCGCCTCCTTTCGAGCTGACTCGCTTGCCTGCTCTCACTTCAACACGTACCCCAAAAGCACGAAAGCTAAACATCCTCATAATGTTTGGCGATGGTGGTGAGCGCGTCTACTATCTATAGCCTGCCGGACCGTGGACAAAGAGAGGCTAGTACCCCGCAGTGTAGAGACTCCGCCCCAGATGTTGGC
>JAFAPF010000329.1 GCA_019247245.1 Rubrobacter sp.
GAGCAGATGTCGCGACGAGTACTCGATACTGAAGTGGGGAAGGTGCGAGCGGCCGGAGGGATGGTTAGTAAGGCGCATCTGAGGATAGGCCAGGCTGCTACGGAGATAGTCGATCTAGCAGAGGAACTGAGGATGGGGCTGGTCGTGGTGGGGAGCCGAGGGTTGGGTGGGATAAGGCGGGCGCTGATAGGTAGTGTCTCCGACGTGGTGGTCCGGCACGCTCACTGCCCTGTTTTGGTGGTGCGCAAAGAGCAAGGACCCAATAAGGACATGCTCCTCTCTTGAGAATGCTGGAATCTTTTACCTAAGAACACGGCAACTGCATTAAGAGGGTGTTTGGTAAGGCTGAGGGTTAGACGGTCTTGCTCTCAGGTCTACCGCCGGCCTATTCCCAAACCACCGTTGCCACCCCGGGTACTGCTCCTGTTGATAAACCACGATGGGAGACTCCGCCCTAATGGACGGAAGCCGGTTCCACATAAGATGCCAAAACAGAGAAGTATGTATATTACAGGAGATTCAGGTGTTTTATGGCCGACCATAGCTAGAACAGAACTAAGATCGAGCTTCCGGTAGGATACTACGTTCAAAGGGTCTTTTATGGGCAGGACTATGCTGCTTGAAGCCGAAGAGGTGGAGTCTTGACCGATTATCATAACTCCACCCCGAGCGGCTATGATTGGGGAACGACTTATACTCTCTACCACCCCTCTGAGGTGCGCTACAGAGTCTACGAGCACAAGTGGTCTAATCGTCTCGCTGCGACTTCAGAGGCTTCTCTACAACCTCCTGTGGGCTAGCGTGATGAACACGTACATGCCTTGTTTGCCAATCGACGATTATGGAGCTTGTACATAAGAGGAGGCGCGCTGTGAGTGAGGTAGGATCTTCGTTGCCTTGGAAGGGCGAGGGGACGTACAAACTACTAAGTTTAAGCTCCGAACATCCTCCGCTACTACCGCGGCTGCTCTTCTTCATGCCCTAGCTCTCCTCGTACTGACTTAGAGCTAGCCATAGACCGATCTCTATTCTCGCTATGCCTCCCAAGCGTACCGCTGTAGGATGATCGACAAACCACAGGATTAGCGTACGCAAACCTTCCGGACCGAAGGCTCACAGCAAGTAACGCCGGTGCGGAGCAATAAGATCTAACACTCCATTCCCTATCACGAAGGCTGCAAGAAGAGTCTTAGCCCTCTTATCCCACACGGTGTTCACCTCCTTCCCTCTTGGTTGCTTCTCCTCGAGTCTCCTCCTCGATCCTCCTCCGGCATCGCAGCCGCTATGCTCCTGCTATTTGCGCACTATCAGAACCGGGCAGTGAGCGTGTCGGGCTACCGAATCAGATACGCTTCCTATAAGGGCCCGCCTTAGGCCACCTCGCCCTCTACTACCCATCACTATCAGCCCGACTCCTATACCCTCGCTCAAAGTGACGATTTCTTCGTCAGGCTTGCCCAGCTTCACATGGGTTTCCGCCACGGTGCCCCCTGCGGCTTTGATTTGCTGTAGCCGAGTATCCAGTATTTTCTGGGCCTCTTGGCTAAGCTCGTCCAAACTCGGGGCGGGGATATCTGCTAAAAGCGGCGTCCCAGGGCCGACGTAGCCTACCGGTTCGACATAAACGATGTGCAGCTCAGAGCCAGTCTTATCAGCCAGGTCGAGCGCAGTTTGAGCAGCTAACGTTGCCTCCTCGGAGTCATCGGTAGCTAGTAGGATCTTTGTTGGGAAGATACTCATCTGCTTCTCCTTCCTTGCCTTCGATAGCTTCGCCAGGTGAAGGGGTGGGTTCTCAACATCTTCCTTCAGCAGCTTAGGTGCTTCTCATATCCAGCGCTGATAC
This sequence comes from Rubrobacter sp., assembly GCA_019247245.1. Classification (GTDB taxonomy): domain Bacteria; phylum Actinomycetota; class Rubrobacteria; order Rubrobacterales; family Rubrobacteraceae; genus Rubrobacter_F. The sequence goes on from JAFAPF010000329.1 coordinate 1,844, forward strand.
CATCCATAAATCACGAGGAGTTACCGTGCCTCCTTTTTTGCGTTTCGGCCAACTCGTGTACTCGCTTTCGATGTTTCAGAGCTTGCTTTAAATACTCAAGCGCGTGCTCTCCTAGTGCATAGCCATACCTCAAGAAACGGGCCATCTCCTCAGCATGAGCGGGCATACGTTCGGTTACCTGGTGAACTTCTTCTAGGCGCTTATGTAATCCGCTTCCACCCTTCCTTCCCAAAGTCATGTGCGTACCCCCGAGAGACGAGCAGAGGGGCTGTGGGCTCCATGGCCTGCGGACCGGTCAAACCTGAGATGACAGCCACTGCTGGGTTTGGCTCTGCTCCGACCGGTTCGGCAAGCGGTCACCGCACGCTAAAACTCGCCCAAGCACTATAGATTAGGTCCTCCCGCTTATGACCACCCTTAACCAGGACACATAACGGAAATTCTATCTCTCTAACACTTGGGTCTCTCCTTGTGGCTCGTGCTCGGGTGTTTCGGTAACGGTGATCATCGGATGACCGTCCTTTAACAGTCAACCGAAACACGTCCGGGTGGGCGTAGTGTCCGGCAACGTCCAGGTTCCATTTTGGCCCACGCATCTATCTTGAGTCTAGCTCAGCATAGAGTATCCCTTGTTCCTTGTGAAAAGGTCCGGCGATGAACTCGCCATCGGGACCAATGATGACACTGTCACCTTTGTTAATCTACTCTTCTGCCTCTGCGTAGTACTTTACTTTAAATTCAAATCGGTCGGGGATGTCTTACTTCCGTAAGGCGATAGAGCAGCCGACCACGTATACTCGTCCTTCCTTGGCAATGTGCCGTAGGGTAGATAGTCCGATTCGGTAGTCCGGCATGCTCATTGTCCGGTTTTGGTTGTGCGCAGAGAGGGAAAGCGTGAAGAGGCGGGGAACATCTTCCCAACGAAGATCCTACTAGCGGCAGATGGATCTGAGGAGGCGACCTTAGCTGCCGAGGTTGCAGTTAATATAGCCGTTAAGACCGGCTCTGAATTGCATATCATCCTTGTTTACCAACAGATTATCTTAATATACGGGAACCATTGGTTACAGACAACTTTGCTCTCAGTGAAGAGGAGCTTGAGGAGATTAATGTCGAACGCCAGCAGCTGCTAGATACTCAGGTCAAGGGGATAAGAGCTACCAAGAGAATCGTGGCACAAGTCCACCTCGAGATAGGTAAGCCTGATGAAGAGATCCTAGCACTTGGTGAGAAGATAGGGGCTGGCTTGATAGCCCTCGGCAGCCGTGGGGTTGGAGGTTTAGAGCGAGCGCTAATGCGGAGCGTCTCTGATTCAGTGGTTCGCCACGCCCATTGCCCGGCATTGGTGGTACGCAAAGTAAAGTAGCCAATAACTTAGCTTCCGGTTTCGAGAGCCAGAGGTAGCTTCTAGCCCCAGCTCTTCGATAATAAACCTATAGAGCTTACCAAGCGCGAAATGACTCTGCATCCGGTTCGCCGTTGCTGCCCTCTCCTTTAAAAATAGCGAGTGCAACGATAGCGAGTGCAACGACTTCCAACTCTACGAGCCTCAAGGACTAGACCTGGTCTTTAAAGCCCACGCCCTCGGTCAGTCCGGTTAGCCACGGCTGTCGGCTGTATACGAGGGTTCACCCTCAGGGCTTCTCTATGCGCTTCCGATGAGAACACCGGAGGAAGACGAGGGCGCCGCCGAGAACGACTTGCAGGGCAAAGAGGGGAAAGTTCGTGCTGAAATAGCGGTAGCGGATAAAGGAGATCGCTAACAGCTCGAAACCAACCACCCCGAAGGTCAGGTACAGCGCTAAGCCAACCTGCTAGTAGGAACGGGAGGGTGTGAAGTATGCCACCAACAAACGTTGCAAAACCCGTGATCGTGCGTGGCAAAAACGGAGGCCCACGTCCAGTGAGCGTGCCGTCGTCCGATAACCTCTCTGAAAAGCCTAGCCACTTCTTACGTGCCGTTGTGAAGCGATTAGCTACGAACGCGCCGCTACCGTTGAAGAATATGAAGGCCCGAGGGATGGGCATGGCGGGTTTGCCGGCGATACGTTGTGGAGGCTAGTTGGGCCTGTATTCCACGATATTCTTGGGTGCTGCGCTGCTAGTCACCATCCTGGTAGTCTTCTCGATGCTTCGGTGGCCGGTGCTGCGGCGGATGGGCCTCCGGAACGTAACACGTCGCAAGTGGAACACCACGCTCGTCGTGGTCGGTTCGATGGTCGGGACTGCGTTGATCTCGGGCTCTCTGGTCCTGAACGACAGCACCGGGCGTTTTCAGGAGAACGAGGCCCGCCAAACGTTGGGGGAGATCGACGAAGTCGTGGGGCAGGCGGGCCAGAGGGTGCCGAACGACTGGCGTCCGACGCCCCTCTTCGATTCCTCGGTGGCTGCTTCGATCACGCCTGAGGCCGTACGTAACGCCTCCCAGGATACGAAAGAGGGACCAGTGAGCGTGGACGGCGTCCTCGGCGTTTTGACCGGAGAAATCCCGGGCGAGTCACTCGACGAAGCAGGTGAAACGGTGGTCGTTACGCCCGCCGTCACCCTGATCAGCACCGACTGGGAGGGGCTGCGTTCCTTCGGGGAAGAGCCCCCGGAGGTAGCTACCCGTCCTGAGCCTGGGTCAGGCGAACTGTATGCCTCGGAGGGCTTGGCGCGGAGGCTAGAGCTCCGGGAAGGTTCGAGGGTGCGTGTTGTGGGACGTGCAGGACCAGAGGAGCTTACCGTGGCGGCGGTGGTGCCGGAGGAGGGGATCTCGGGTTACAAGGCTCGCTTCTCGCGCTCCGAGGGGACGGCGCTCGTGGGTAAGGGGGAAGCACGCAGGCTTCTGGGTGTCGGGGAAGGACAGATCAACGCGGTGTTCGTGAGCAACGAGGGAGATGTGACCTCGGGGGTTGACGACTCCGAGAGGGTGGCGGACGCGGTGCAGAAGATCCTGGCAAGTAAGGGGGAGTTCCAGGTCTCTCAGGCAAAGAAAGACATCATCGAGGGGGGCGGGTTCCGGATCTCGGACATCTTCCTGATGATCAGCTCGTTCGCTATCCTCGCGGGCGTGCTCCTGATCGTTAACATCTACACGATGCTCGCCGAGGAACGCAAGAGCGAGCTCGGCATCTTGAGGGCCGTAACCCTGAAACGCTCGGGACTCGTGCGTCTCTTTATCTATGAGGGCTACGCTTACGGCCTCCTCTCTTCGCTGCTCGGCGCGCTCGTAGGCTTGGGTATCGCGGCGGGCCTCGTGTCGGGCATCAACCGGGCGACCGCGATCTTTGCTGACCTATT
>JAFAPF010000071.1 GCA_019247245.1 Rubrobacter sp.
CACCGTCCAGTGGGCGATGGCCCGAGACGGCCTCAAACCTGACCTACTAGTAAGGGCTCCCCGCCAGCAGACTCTTCTAGAGGTCCTTACGAGGTACGGTAATGGCTATCCCGTTTCGGATCTTTTGGACGCAACCGGCGTTAGGAGGGAAGTTCTCCGGCGACTAGTCCGGCGTGGAGCTGCCTGGCTCGAAGAAAGGCCCGAGCCAGCTCCTGTTTCGTACACGAGGGGTTCAGGTGCGGCTTTGGTACCGTACGAGGGGGGGGCGGAACAGGCGCTCTCGCGAGGTAGAGCTTCTTGGGTGTGGCGAACGCCGAGCACAGAGAGCGCTGCGGCGGCTGCGGCCGTCGTGAACGCTGCAGTGAGGCGTGGGAGACAAGCCCTGGTGCTCGCGCCGGAGATCAGGGAGATCGAAGCTCTGATGAAGGCGTTCGAGAAGTTGTTGCCCGCAGGGATTACGGTCGCACCGTATCACAGCCGGCTTGGCCGGCATCGCAGCGCGGTCCATGAAGCAGCGGGCCGGGGAGAGGTAGACGTTTTGATAGGCACACGTACGGCGGCGCTTGTACCGATGGCACGTTTGGGGGCAGTCTGCGTTGTCGACGAGCCGAACGAAGCTCACCGAGCCTCCCCAGGCTACGAAGGCATCCCTATCCATGTACGGGACCTCGTGATCGCGCGGGGTTGGGCCGAGGGTAGCCCTGTTGTTTTCCTTTCTCCTTGTCCCTCTGTGAGGCTGTACGCTCCCGAGGGTGGGGTACTGCGGCTGCCTGCCTGGAAGCCTACCCGGTGGCCTTCTGTCGCCGTGGTGGACATGCGAGGTACCGGCGCCCTCTTGAGCTTGGCCCTTCTCGACGCTTGCCGCCGGTCGATCCGATTAGGAGAGCGTGTTGGCGTGGTGGTTAACAGGCTCGGCAGCGCCGCGAGCGTCTCCTGTAACCGCTGTGGTTTCGTGTGGATGTGCCCGACCTGTGATTTGCCTCTCAAGCTTTACGGAGCGCTAGATGGCGCGTCCAGTCCGGAGGAAAACTTTCTCTTCTGTAGCTACTGCGGATACAGAAAGAGCGTGACCGGTGGATGTCCGGCTTGTGGGTCGGAGCGTCTTAGCGGTTTCGGCCTCACCACCGAGAGGGTGCGAGAGGAGCTGGCAGTCGCTCTCGACGTCGAGGTCGGGGTTTTGGCGGTGGACCTCAAGGAGAGTGTACCGATTGTCGTGGGCACTGCTCGACGCGTACTCGAGTGGGAATGGGATCTGACCGTAATCCCTGATGCTGATTCTCTCCTTTTCGGTGGAGCAGGTTCTATCGAGAAAGGTTTCAGGTTTTTGTACGTAGCGGCCGAGGTGAGCCGGAGCCGGTTGCTCGTGCAGACCCGCTCGCCTGATAATCACGTTCTGCGGGAGGCGCTTCGGGGCGACTACGAAACGTTTGCAGCCAAAGAGCTCTCCAAGCGCCGTGCTTTGAAATACCCACCCTACGCGCATCTAGCAGAGGTCACCTTAGAGGGATCCGAGGAGATGGTGCGAAGTACGTTAGAATCACGTCTGCGGCCAACTCTCGGAAACGGGGTAGAGCTGCTCGATCCGGTGCTACTCGCAGTGCCATCGCTTCCGGAGGGTGAGAAGCGCCGGGTATGGCGGGCGCTGCTGAGGGGTCGTAAACGATCCGCTGTGGCGGAGGCCGCATCACTCGTCGCCCGGTTAGCAAGCGAGACCCCCGGCAGCAGCAATCTTAAGGCATGTATAAATATAGACCCCGAGGAGGTATGAGATGGTGAATGAACTCAGGATGTTTGGAGACCCTGTCTTAAAGTCGCGGGCAACCCCTGTGAAAGACTTCGATGCGTCGCTAACCCAACTGGCGGAGGACATGATGCGGATCATGCGGGAGAACGAAGGTGTGGGCCTCGCAGCCAACCAGATAGGTCACCTCAAACGTATCTTCGTCGCCTCCTACGAGGATGAGGAGTTCGTGGTTGCGAACCCGGTTATCGAAGAGAGGTCTGAGAATACAGAGACGCACGTGGAGGGTTGCCTCTCTCTGCAGGAGATTCGGGTCGAGGTAGAGCGTCCTTACGCTGTAACGGTCTCGGGAAAGAACTTATCAGGCATGCCGATGCGGGTTGAGGCTGAAGGCTTACTTGCTCGCATCTTCCAGCATGAAATCGACCATCTCGATGGTATCTTAATTTTGGACCGTACCGACCGCGAGTCCCGCAAGAACGCCTTGCGTGAGCTCCGAAAGCGCCTCGTAGCCTATAATTAGCGTTACTGGAGAGCCGTAGCAAAAGCCCATGAAGCTAGCGTTCGCCGGCACTTCGGATTTTGCCGCTACCATCTTACGCGGCCTCATCACCTCAGATCACGAGGTCGACCTCGTGATCTCTCAACCCGATCGCCCTCACGGCCGTGGGCGTAAGCTTCTTAAGCTTCCCGTGGCTGAGTTTGCTTTGGCAAGAGGTCTCCGCTTGCTTCAACCAGACCACATAGGCGAGGTCGCAAAGGAGATCGCTGCTCAAGATGCCCTCGTCGTCGCGGCATACGGTCAGATACTTCGTCCCGATACCTTGTATGCGGCGCCTGAAGGTGCCTGGAACGTTCACGCTTCGCTGCTGCCGGCATACCGTGGCGCGGCTCCCGTAGAGCGTGCGATCATAGCTGGGGAGACAGAGACTGGTGTTACCATCATACGTATGGACGAAGGACTCGATACAGGGCCTATCGCGCTCCAGTACCGTACCTCCATTCCACCCGAGATGACCGGGGGCGAACTTGCTCAAACTCTAGCTAACCTCGGAGCCAAAGCTGTAGTAGAGGTTATGTCTGAGCTCGAAAAAAAGTCTTTAACGTTGGCTAATCAGCATAGCCTCGATGCTTCTTATGCTCCCAAGCTTAAAGATGAGGAGAGGGTAATCCGGTGGCACAAGAAGGTTGACAAGGTGCACGATCTAGTTCGTGCCCTCACACCACATTTAGGGGCTCGTACTTTTCATCCTAAGGTCGCTGGACCCATAAAAGTGCTCCGCTCGAAAGTCCTTCAGAGAGAATTTCACCATCCAGAAGCTGGCGCAATTTTACCTGCAGAAGACCGTATTATGGTAGCGTGTGGCGAAGGAGTTTTAGAGATACTGAAGCTTCAGGCACCGGGAAGGACTCCTCTTTCTGCGGAGGATTTCCTGCGAGGTAGGTCTCTGTCGGGCACTTTTTTGTCTTGAAGAAGTACTACAGATAGTAGCGAGGTTTATACTTCCCGCATAATGTAGGTATAGGCGCGAAGTGCCAGCATTAATGCTAAAATTGACCGTATGGGTCCCTCAGAGATCGCGGAAAGGAGAACGCGATAACCGACCCGGATACGACTATTGGCATACCTCAACCGCAAGTAGAGCTAGAAATAGATGTTCTCGACGAGATGCCAAGGCTGGCAATAGTGGGTGCTGGCGGTTACGGACGTCTGGTGCTGGATATCCTTATAGCGGGGGGCCTTGAGGCTTGGATCATCGGCTTTTACGATGATGCTCATGCTGTACTTCCGGATAAGATTCGGGGGATCCCGGTGCTCGGTGACATCGACATGCTAAAAAGCATACTCTCCGTGGAGGCGGTGCAAGTCATCGTGGCCATAACCGAAAATAGCACACGTCTACGGATAGCGAAGTCAATGCGGGATATGGGAGTGCGATTTTTCACGGCTATGCATCCCTCGGCATACGTGTCGGCCGAAGCGGATGTTGGGGACGGATCGGTGTTGTCGGCGGGTGCCGTTGTAGGGCCGGACGCGACCGTGGGAAGTCACTGCTATGTAGGTCCGCAGGCAGCTGTCGATAGGGATGCCGTGGTCGAGGCCGGGGTGTGGGTTTCTGCGGGGGTGATCGTTGGCCCGGCTGCCCGGGTGGGAGTTCGCGCAGTATTGGGGCAGAACTCAAGCGTCGAGCGCAGGGCGATCGTAAAGGAAGATGCGAAAGTTGCAGCGCTTGGCTCGGTGGACAGAGTGTGATCCCCGTCGCGGTTAGGCTTTTCGGCCGCGTGATAGATGGTTTCTTGAAATCTTGTGATGCATCGGGTCTCTATGAGAAGGTTGGTGGTATAGTCGAAATGTACGTCGTGCAGGGCTGAGACTACTTGCCCGGAACAATATACCGGTGATTTCCTTCCTGCTTGTGCGTAGATGGTGCCGAGCCTGTAAAACACG
>JAFAPF010000218.1 GCA_019247245.1 Rubrobacter sp.
CACCGTCATCTGCGAGTGCGCCTTGTGCGCGTCCACTCCCACGTAGAGCATCTGCTTGCGCTTCTCCTTCCCGACCTCTCTCGGTCACCATGTTGAACCTCATGGTGCCCGGCCGCGCAAGCTTTTTCATGGTGCCTTGTGCGAAGAACGCCTATCCATTTTTGTGCTTCAAGACGGACCGGAGCGGCAGCCTCTTAGTTACGTGGCATAATGCTGGTGCTCAAGTGTTGGCCGCTTCTCTGGAGAAAGCGGGGAAAGGAGGCACCGCCATGGCGTCATCGGAAAACGTAAAGGCAAAAAGCCTAGATTCACCGGATGAGAGCCGTACCTTTGACAACGGCAAGTTGGATATAGCCAATATCGATGAAGTCACTGCCGGGCGTGCGACTTTGGAACCGGGGTGGAAGTGGTCGGAGGCCGTAAAGCCTCTTGCGCAAACGCCTAGCTGCCAGGTGCAGCACACGGGGTACGCAATCTCGGGACAGTTGCACGTCGTACATGATGACGGCACTGAGCAGGAGATAAGTGCTGGGGACATGTACGTAATTCGCCCTGGGCATGATGCTTGGGTTATAGGAGACGAGACGTTCGTCGGGGTTGACTTCTCAAGCGATATACAGCAGTTTGCCAAAGAACAGTAAAACAGGGCAAACACAAAAAGGGCCGATAAGTTACCAAGAAGACTAGAGCCTGCTGCATTAAAGGCAGCAGCGTAGGCCAAGACAGCCCTTATGTATACAGCCCTTATGTATAGAGAAAGGAAATGGTCTATGGCTCAGGTTTCAGAAACACAACAACCCTCACCAGAACTCTTCTTTGAAACTATGAATGCCTACCAGCGCACGGCAGCTTTAAAGGCGGCCATCGAATTAGATCTTTTTACCGCCATCGGCGAAGGAGCACACACAGCCGAAGCGCTTGCCCAGCGCTGCGAAACCTCCGTGCGAGGCATACGCATCTTGTGCGATTATCTCGTAGTGATCGGATTCCTAACTAAAGATGAAAACCACTACAATCTCACCCCAGATTCAGCTGCATTCTTGGACCGCAGCTCTCCCTCGTATATCGCTACGGCGACGTCATTTCTCGCTTCACCCATGCTGATGGAGGGATTCAATGACCTCGCGACCGTCGTGAGAAAGGGTGGCACAGTAATTGGTGAAGAAGGATCACTAGAACCCGAACACCCCATGTGGGTGGAGTTTGCGCGTGCTATGGCTCCATTGATGACGCTGCCAGCAGAATTAATTGCCAAACTGGTAGGTGCTGATTCAGGGCAGAAGTGGAAAGTGCTGGACATCGCCGCAGGTCATGGCCTGTTCGGGATCACTCTAGCCAAACACAACCCGAACGCAGAAATCGTGGCCCTGGATTGGCCCAACGTCCTCGAGGTGGCTAAAGAGAATGCCCAGGCAGCGGAAGTGGCAGATAGATACACCGTCATCCCCGGCAGCGCCTTCGAAGTCGATTACGGTAGCGGCTATGACCTCGTGCTGCTGACCAATTTCTTACATCACTTCGACCCGGAAACGTGTGAGCAACTGCTTCGCAAGGTCTATGCGTCGCTAGAAACGGGCGGGCGGGCGGTTAGCTTCGAATTCGTGCCCAATGAGGATCGCGTATCGCCGCCGGTGGCAGCTTCGTTTAGTCTGATGATGCTGGGCACTACCCCAAGTGGCGATGCCTATACATTCGCTGAGTTGGACCGAATGTTTCGTAACACAGGCTTTTCTTCGAGCGAGCTCCATCCCCTGCCGCCGACGTTCCAACAGGTGGTGATCTCTCATAAGTAAGCCTCAACCTTAAGCAGATCCCCCTCCTCTATAGGCACAAGCGTCTTCTTCAGCTGATTTCAACTGCGTATTGACAAGCATGTGCCATATCCTTTATAAGGATAAGTACATATGATACAAAAGCACATCTCCTTACCAGAAGAACTTGATCAAAAGATTCAAGAGCGAGCAAAGCTCTTACAAGAATCTGAGGAACGAGTGATTAAAGAGCTTATTGAGCAAGGACTTAAGACTTCAAGACCTATCTCTTTAGGAGAAAGCCTTCGCCAGCTCGCTAATCTTGGTATTAAAGGGCCGTCTGACTTGTCCCAAAACATAGATAAGTACCTCTACGAAGAAGATGAATAAACAGACCATCGTTTTTGACTCAAGCGGTCTGACTGCTCTGATGAATGAGAGTGATGCGTTCTATAACCAACCGTATATCTTCGGCTTTGATGAAGCCTTTGCCAAGAACGGCTATCGACTCCTAGAGGCAGCTAAGAAACAACAAGCAGCGTAATGAAGGAAAGTATTTCTCTGCCTTGTGGTCCGCAGAATGTCTCCGAAAAAAGCTAGAGACCAGGTAGGTAGAGAGGTCTCTAGCTTGTACACCCACCGGGGTTTGAAGTGCCAGTCTTTGGCTGGTTAGTTGGTGGCTGGGATTGGGTATTCGCTGGTGGAGTGCTCCCATTGCCACTGCCTGTGCCCGCCGCCCCTTGGTCTTGCGGGAGGGAAGCCAGCTGGGTAGGAGGTGGCTGAGAATCTACTGGTGTAGGAGGAGGAGAGGAGCCTGAATCAGCTCCTTTAGGCTGGGTAGGAGGTGGCTGAGAATCTACTAGTGTAGGAGAAGAAGACCCTGAATTAGCCCCTCTAGGAGCTCCTGAATCTGAAGTAGGAGGTTCTAGTGAAGATGGAGGTGATGATCCTGATGGGTCTGATGAGGAAGAAGGTGGAGAAGATGGGTCTGATGATGAGTCTGATGAGGAAGAAGGTGAAGGAGATGAGCTTGATGAGGAAGGGGAGGAAGGATTGGCAGCCAGCTGTACTCCATTCCCGCTAGCATCAGAAGGTCCACTAGGTACCATTACGTTGTTTGCAGGTGCTTGTGAAGAGCCTGTGCCACTACTACCTCCACCAGACGATGGAGGTCCTGATGAGGATGGAGATGGCGAAGGGTTATCTCCTCCCGATGACTTCGCTGGGGATGCGTTTTGGTCCTCGCTGCTTGGGTCCCACTTCTGAATAATAGATGGTTGGGATAGGTTCTTAGTGCCCCAGTAAGAATAACCAGCTATCCCCAGGAGGACAACAACCACGCCTGCTCCTACAAGAGCCCAACCTGGCAAGCCCATCACTACTTACCTTCTTCCTTCCCTGTAGGGCCTACGAGCAAGCCCCAACTTTTGTTACTTGCACTACAATCTCATTATACGCTGGGTTGTATGCTCTGTATAGAGCTTGCAGGAACAATTTATTAATCCTAGTTGTGTCTCATAAACGATCCTTTTAAGATAGCTAGCCGCAGAACGTCCATTGTGCGAACGCTCTGCCTTTTCAGTTAAAGAAACTGGTGGACACTAATCGGAGGATGAACTCGCCTCCCGCTGACGCACCAGCGGCCTTCAAACCCTGCCAGGGGCAGTTAAGCTCTGTTCCTAGTGTATCGGTGCGCCACTGCACTGTTCTTGTATGATTTGCGCCAGCGCTTTGCCATTTCTACGCGCGCTCAACGTCTTATAGCGTTTATGAGCTCTTCACCCGTAGCCCTCGTGCTGAGCACCTCAACCGCCCCAGCTTCCAGCGCCCGCCCGCGCACAGTTGGATCGAGATTACTAGTCAGCACTAGCACTGAGGCGTTGGGGTTGGCTTGGCTCATCTCGCGCACCAGTACCATACCGTCATCCCCATCTAGTAGCACGGGGTCTACTATTGCGAGATCAATCCCGTCCAGATGGATGCCATGCGCTTCTTCAAGGGAGCCGGCCTGCCAAACTACCTCTAAGCCTGGCTCCTGGTTCAACTTCCTAACCAATGCTTCTCGAAAAGCGTTGTGAGCGTTAAGCACGAAGATACGTTTTTTGAGTATGACTCCCTACCCTCTCACCGCTGTACCACATTGGTAGCACCCATTGTTGAGTCTCGAAGTATACATAGTAAGAT
>JAFAPF010000259.1 GCA_019247245.1 Rubrobacter sp.
ACCAACAAGAGTGCCGCAGGATCCGCTTGCTCTTCAACTCCATCGCTCAACCACGGTTCCCTGGGGTGCTACCCCCTAGTCGCTCTATTGCCGAGAATTCCTTACTTGGTGATTCGCGGCCCCCCGGCGTGACAAGCGGAGCTCTGGCCGATACCTCCTCCCGGCTAGGGGGTAGGCTGACCGGGGAGGGACAGAAACACGCATCCGTGTGCACACATATAAGGGCCGAGGCGGTGGGCGCAACGAGGCGACTCCATTTAGACGCAGGCGCAAGCTCTCTTATAGAGAAGGATGCGCCGAGTCCCCCGCTCTGGCATCATAGGGGCACGTAAGCAACTGCCCGCTCTGGGGAAGCGGGGAAAGGAGGAAACCGCGTATGCCCACTTACGTCGCCCTCTTTAACTAGACCGACCAAGGCATCAGGAACGTCAGGGATAGCGTAGACCGCTACGACCGCTCTACCGAGCTGAGCGAGAAGAACGGCGTAAAGTTCGAGCAGATCTACTGGACCGTTGGCCCACACGACCTCGTGGGAGTCTTCGAGGCACCAGATGATGAGAGCGTTAGCGCTTTTCTCCTCGAACTAAGCTCTGCGGGAAACCTTCGAACCACTACGCTTCGGGCGTACAACCGCGACGAGATGAGTAGCGTCCTCGGGAGACTCGGCTAAACTAAAGTAGCTGACCACGAAGCCAAGACTACGGAGAGGGTCGGGGAAACCCCGACCCTTTTTCTAACGCAATTTTGCCTTTGGTGAGCCAAGTATAAATTGCCGGAAAAAGGGCCGGGGCGGTGGGCACCCGGCCCTTCTAAGGAGGTGTAACCAGCCCCCCGCTGGGCCGGAACACGCCCATATTTTACCACCCCTTCGAGCGTCGTGACGAACGTCACGACGAACCTTCGCCGTTCCTCCGCTGCTTACTTTCCACTCCACGCGGCGCGCTTGTCGGCGCAACCTGTGCAGCTGGCGCAGCTTCTCATAGATGCGCGGGGATACGCGGGCTGGGCGTTGAGGGTATTTGACCATCCGGAGCCTCTTAGCTATGCGCGGCGATGAAGCGCACAGCTCTCGCATGTGGGGGTCTCTGGTGGTAACCAAGCTGCCAAGGGCTAAAAGGCATTCACCGAGCGTCAGGCATCATCCTAAGAACTTTCAGTATTTCGCTCGCGTCGACGCGTACGCCGGGTAACGTAGAGCGCAATCCCCAGGGCGATCACGAGCGCCGCCAGGACCCCGAGTTCGGTGGTCAGATTTTGAAACTCTCCTGTGCCAGTGGCAGTTTGTCCGGCTTCGGCGGTGACTGATAGGATGCGCCGCACGACGGCGATAATCCCAACCAGCAAGAACGGTTCGGCGACGATCTCATGCTCCCGCGCCACGATTCCGATGGTGTCGAGCAGCTCAACGAAGATAAAGATTAACAACACCTGGTCGAGGACCGTAAGCGCTGTCTGAAGAATCCCGACCTCCGACACCCGCAGTATGTTCATCACTGTGGAGACGAAGATCATCACGATCGTGAGTGTCAAGAGGGCCGACGCGCCGTAGTAGACGCCGCGCTGCACTACATCCACGAAGAGTGAGAGCTTTTGCTCTCTTTTCGGCTCCTGCGTCATGTCTTAGAGTTTATAGTGCGTGGGATGCTATGTTTCACTAGGAAGCCAGAGCCCATGATAGGATCCCGACCCAATCTGTCTACTGTTCCCGCTTCACTTGTTCTCTTAGCTCCTCTATAAACATCCGACGCAGCTTCAGTACGCCATCCACCATCAAGCACAGAAAATCCGAGTCCTCCAGGCTATCGAGAAGCGAATCCCTGTCCGTCCATACCGCCCTTAGCGGGACGGTATTGTCGAATGCCTTGCTCGCGTCCGCCTCCCCGTAGCGATCCACGAGTTGCAGGTAGGCTTCTGGCATGCTCCGCTCCAGGACGCGGCATTCCTCTTCCGCCGCAGCAGCGGTGGTGAAGAGCTGCGGGGCCTCTATATACTCAGCCCCCTTTGCGTGAACCCACTTGTTCTCGGCTTCGGGCCACCAGGGCGGGGAGAGTGCGCCGGGTGCGTACCCCGCGGCGTCCCACCGCCTCTTCATCTCACGCGCCCTTCTCACCGCGTCGAGATCGGTGATCCCAAAAACCGTTTCGGCCCTCACATCTTCATCGATATCTTCAAGCTCAGTTTTCAGTTCGGGGGGAATCTGTTCGCCCTCCTGTTCCGCCTCCGCTTTGGGTAGCATGCCCCACGTCACCTCGAACCAAAAACGCTTGTTTTCGGTACACCTTCCATGGCAATTCCGTTGCCGCTAATACGCGTTCTCAGAGACTAAATTTCCGCTAGTAAGGTTCTCAGAAACTCGCTAGGGCCATTGGCAACGACGAAGCCCCCGGCTTGTT
>JAFAPF010000076.1 GCA_019247245.1 Rubrobacter sp.
ATCGGCTATGCCAGAGTCTCTACTGATGAGCAGAATCTTGACCTGCAGCGTGATGCTCTCAAAAAGGCTGATTGCACTCTCATCTTTGAAGAACAAGTCAGCGGCACAAAGGATCGCCGGCCTGAGCTTGAACAGGCACTTTCACACTTACGCGTTGGTGACACGTTAGTAGTTTGGCGATTGGATAGGCTTGGTAGGTCACTCAGACACTTAATTGATACCGTGAATTCCTTGGCAGAGCGTGGTGTTGGCTTCAAAAGTCTCTCAGAATCAATTGACACCACAACCAGTGGCGGCAAGCTGGTCTTTCATATCTTTGGTGCGTTGGCTGAATTTGAACGCGAGATAATCAGGGAGCGAACCAAGGCAGGGCTTGAAGCTGCACGAGCAAGAGGACGATACGGCGGGCCCAAACACAAACTAACACCAAAGCAAGTAGAAATGGCTCGGCAGCTCTGGGCAACGAATACACCGGTTCAGGAAACCTGCGACACCCTTGGCATCTCACGGGCAACCTTTTACCGGTATGTTAAAGGAGAACGGGAGTAGCCTGCTGTTACTCGTCAAACATGAGCCGAAGAACTGATTTATATGGTGGGACCCATATGGTGGGACCCAGTACTCCTCGCGTGAGTTGGCTGAAGCTTGTTTTGTTACTAAGTATGCTTAAGAACGTTTAATGCTTTATTACTCCGATCCTAACAGATCCTTTAGGGAGCTTACTCCACTTCGTGTAATACTCGCCGCTGTCATCGTATTGTCCAGCTAGAAGCAACGCACGGGAGTGTGAACGCGCTATGGATCAACACCACCAAAGGCACATCAATGAGGCAGCGGAGCAGTTCGCCAATGCTCTAACACAGTCCTACCGGGTGGTAGCTGACCGTTCGGTCTCTGCTCAAGAGAGAAATGCCCAGCTGACGCAGGATTTCTTTAATCGCACCATCGATAACCTCCACACTCAGGCAGAGGACAATAGAGAGGTGGGCCAGCAGCTCTCTGAGCAGCAGCAGCGTGCTAGTGAGGCAGCTCAGACGCTCACCCAGGAGTCGGTAAACGCCTATACAGACTTTGTCAACTCCGTGTTCTCCTTTCAACAGGAGGCTACCCAGCAAGCACAAAAGCAGACACAGCGGTCAGCAAAGGGCGGCGGTCGTAGAGGCAAGAAGCAGCAAGGCTAGGAAACAGTAGGCAGCTCAGAGTACTAAAGGCAGCCTACACACATGCGGCCTTTTATAGGAGCCTGTCCTCTCCTAGAGTAGTGCAGCAGAGCCGGGGTCTCTAATAGCCCTGGCTCTCTTTTTTATACTCTTTTATATCTTCTAACCTTTATTCACCGCTCGCTTAGATTACCTGGTTACTCTCCCATCGCTTCCTACTCTAAGGTCTTCTCGTTCGAGAGTTAGTCGAAGGTGCGTCTTTACCTCGCCCAGCTCGTCCTCGGGATACTGAAACTTCTTCATGAACTTAACGTCTATGTACTCCTTAGGCAGTGTTGGTATGGAGACAGGAGTTGCTGTACTTGGCGGCAGTGTTTAGTAGGTGATGGAATTAGTTAGTGAGAAATGCACATTCTCATAAGCGATTTCCTTTTTCGAGCCCGAGTGTATAACTGAAGGATCAGCCACAAATGAAATCGGCAGGGAGCTGTGTAAGTGAGAATGCTTGGGCTTCAACCAGTAGCTCAGTTTGCAGGTTTCGGCCCGCTCATCTTGAGGGTAATGGCCGGGATAATCATGGGCATCCACGGTTGGCAGAAGCTTACCGAATTCGGACCGGCAAACTTCGGTCGGTTACTTGCAGATCTGGGCATCCCCTTGGGGGTGTTCATGGGTTACGTGGTAACGTTCGCAGAGCTCATAGGCGGAATCTTTCTCATCGTAGGATTGCTATCGCGGCTCGCTGCTCTGATGCTCGCGATCGAGATGATCGTTACGACGCTGCTCGTGAAGACCCATGTTGGGTTCATCGCGCCCCCAGGCAGTGGAGCCGGTGCGGAGCTTGACCTAATCCTCTTGGCAGCGTTTTTGACGATCCTTCTAGTGGGTCCAGGGCGACTAGCAATAGATGAGCTGCTAGGTATAGAGGGGGAGACTATGGGGAGGGCGCGGGGCCGGAACTGCAACTAGTGGCGAAAAGCTAGCGTGTCATATCCCAGAGAGCACTTGCAGACCAGCCACCTAATGCTAGGCAACCTTAGGATTGAAGCATAAAGATAGTCGGAGGTCAGTGTATAACCCAAATGGGCTATTTTTAGCAAATCTCATCAACGGGGGATGCAGCATCACCTAGACGACCTAACGCTAGCTCGTAAAATTCACGTACACTAGGAGATTGTGACAGCGGGATTTTTGTTGTGAGAAAACCCAAGCAAAGAAAGCGGAGATACAGCACATGCCCCAAGGAACAATCAAATGGTTCAACGACGAGAAGGGCTTCGGCTTCATCCAACCCGATGATGGAAGCGAAGATGTCTTCGTCCACCACAGCGGTATAGCTGGCAGTGGTTTCAAGTCCCTTGAGGAAGGTCAAAGGGTAACCTACGAACTGACCCGAGGCAGGAAAGGGATGCAGGCCGTAAGCGTTTCTAAG
>JAFAPF010000222.1 GCA_019247245.1 Rubrobacter sp.
ACAAAAAGATAAAGAACCTCCCCTACTCCTTGTTCCTAGGGGAGGAACGTTTCCGGCTATACATCGAGGCGCTTTATAGAGGGGATAAGGAAGAAGTGAATTACCTGGTCCAGACCGCTCCCTACGGGGCCCACAGGATAAAGCAAACAGACTTTTCAATCTACCGTACGCTCGGCGATGAGATGGTTAACAGCCTTCGCCTCACCCTCGATCCTCGTCTGGTCGAACTCAGGATGATACAGGAGTTCCAGAAAGTTCTTGGTGGCCTCTCTAAGAAGTGCATCCGTGGTGAAAGGCGCCTACGCCGCGGGCCACGTAGTAGGCTCCAGGCGCACCTGGCAAGCTGCCGGAAAGACAGGAGACCCACCGTGGTGTAAAGAGGGGGAACGAAGCGATGAAGATCCCCTAATGGAATGAGGATTACGATTCTTGCTGACGATAATCAATAGCCTCAAGGAAGTGAGCGGGAGGCCCGTTCGGGAGCTCGAAGAGGATAAACGCTTGCTTATCAAGGATAGCCTTGACCATTTGGGAGACGTTTTCGGCCTGTTGCAAAGAGAAGTGTGGCCTCGCGCTGGAGAAACTGGTGAAGGTATACTTCGAGCCTTTGCTAGCGGATATAGAGTAGCTGAAGAATCTTCCGGGCCCGCCGGAGCTGGATCCGGAGAAGCTCAAGGAGTACGAAGCGATCTTTGAGAGAGAATGGCATGAGGGCTAAGGACTGATTATAAGGAGCCTCGCTTACCGTTTAACTCGCAATGGCAATATGGAGCATAGCTCGACGAAACCTTGCAAATCTGCCGTGTTCAGTGCTTCTAAGGTAATGGGTAGCATTACTTGCGTCAGTATTTCTAGTTACCAGGCTGGCTCTCCCCTCCTATATATCATCAACTTATAAGGTCCAGCCCGACTCTCTCACTGTTGGCTTAGCCTTGCTGTTACACTCAGGCTCTATGGCTAGTCAAGAAGGATGCCGCGACAAGCGAAACAACCAAGAAGATCTTGCTATCCCCAGAACCGAGTGGGATCTTTCTCCTCTCCTGCTAGGTAATGACGATCCGAAAATTGAACGTGAACAGAAGACCATTGTCGAAGACACCAAGCGCTTCGTCGAGAAGTGGAAGCCTCGAACGGACTACCTAGAAAACCCCGCAGTCTTAAGAGAAGCTCTGGATGACTACGAAAAATGGCTCCGCTCTCATGGGGCATATGGGGACTCAGGCTATTATGTGAGCCTGAGAAGAGCGCAAGACCAAACCGATCCTGACCTCAAAGCCAAAGAAACGGTATTGAACGATAGAGGGAAAAAGACAACGAACCAACTGAGATTTTTTGTGCTCAACGTAGCACAAATCCCTCTTAACGAGCAGCCCGCCTTTTTAGCTTATCCAGGTTTGAGTGACTACCGCCATTACCTGGAGCGCCAATGGGCAAAAGCCCCGTATCTTCTCGCTGAACAAAGCGAAAACATATTGTCTAGAAAGAGTTCTACCTCTTATAGTAACTGGATCCGGATGCGAGAGGACTTCTTCTCTCGCCAGGAAAAACAGGTGCTTCAGGAAGATGGAGCCAAGGCAACAAAAACCTATGAGGAAATTCTGAGCCTTACTGGCAGCAAGAATAAAGAAGTTCGCGACGATGCTGGCCGCGCCATGAGCGAGATATTGGTAGATATGTCCGGTATCTGCGAAGCAGAAATAAACTCCGTATTAGAAGATAAAATGACGAACGACGACCTTCGTGGGTATGCTCGCCCCGACACATCGCGTCATTTACAAGACGACATCTCCACAGAAGTCGTCGATGCGATGATTGCTGCTGTTTCTGGCAGGTTTGATATATCAAAGCGGTTTTATGAATTAAAAGCGCAACTTCTCGGTCTTCCTTATCTTCATTACCACGAACGAAACGTCGAGATAGGCGAGGTAGCGAAGGAGTACCCGTATAGAGAAGCTGTCGATCTTGTGTACGAGTCACTTTATGAGCTTGATCCTGAGTTTGGGGAAATTTTTGCAGATTTTGTCAAGAACGGACGGATTGATGCCTATCCTAGAAAGGGAAAGCGTGGAGGAGCATTCTGCTCATATGACCGTCTGCCCACCCCTGTTTATATTCTTCTCAACTACACCAACAAACTGAGAGATGTAATGACCCTCGCCCACGAAACAGGGCATGGCATCAATGACGAGATCATGCGCCAAAAGCAAAACGAGCTAAATTTTGGCACTCCAACCTTCACGGCTGAAGTTGCCAGTACTTTCATGGAAGACTTCGTGCTACAGAACATACTAAAAGATGCAAACGAAGAAGAACGCTTCACAGGAATGCTGATGAAGCTCGATGATGAAATGAGTACTATTTTCCGCCAGGTGGCATTCTATCGTTTTGAGCAGCAGCTTCACAGTTCATTTCGAGAAAAAGGGTATCTCTCGACGCAGGAGATTGGCGAGGTTTTCCGGAGTAATGTAGCAGCCTACATGGGAGAACAAACAGCAAAGGGATCTCATAACTGGTGGATGTATGTTGGTCATTTCCGCTACTTCTTTTACGTTTACTCTTACGCCAGCGGCCTCCTTATATCGAAGTCCCTACAAAACAGTGTCAAGGAAAGCCCGAGGTCGATCGATAACGTCAAAGAATTTTTGGCAGCAGGACGGTCTGAGACACCCGAAAACACCTTTGGCAGGATGGGAGTAGATATTACGGACGAAAGGTTTTGGGAGGCAGGGTTGCAAGAAGTCGATAGATTACTTACAGAAACAGAGAAGCTGGCCGCGAGAATCGGCTAAAAGAAGGCAAGGTTCGCAGTGCCAAACCAGACTCTAATCCGGTCTTGCTGAGGGTCGGTGCATGACCCAAATTGGCTATTTTGTATTGGTATGAGTACTAGAGAATCAAAAGGTGGACGATGAACAGGTAATCCCTGATGAGGTGCTGGACACCCTTAAGGAGGCTACCCAAAGGCTTAGGACTACAAGAAACCGCTTATGACAAACAGGAATAGAGAATGAGCCCCTAAGAGCGCCTACCTTTCATCGGTCCATCCTTCTACCTTTTTGGCGCTTATCCAGAAGGACGAATGTATAAGATGCCACGCCTATCGACAATTGTTCATTATCGTGAGGGCAAGAAACTGGTGCCTATATAAAGGGAAAGGAATGTATGGGCACCATAATCGGGTGGGAGGACATGGGAATGAATCCATACCACCCATAAACATGTGCTGGTAGCGTAGCATCACTCCTCACAGTAAGCCTGTACACCATTCTATGTATTTTTAGTTATTGCCTCGTAACGCTTAGGAGGCGTTAGCTGCCGACAACAAAAAACACTTGGAAATCTGAACTTCCGGTGTTAGAAATTCGCGAGAACTCAGAGGGTATGAAGCATGAAAAAGAACCGGAGGTTTTACGCCCCGATTCTCACTGTAACCATTGCCAGACACCACCGTGAGAGCTGCGAACCAGCTCCCCAGCAACATCGGTTGCGTAATTCGCTTTTTAAAGCACTAAAACTTGCGGTCTACTTTCCAGAGCTGTCTTGCTGTATTACGTGTTCCAGTCGGTCAGCACTCCACCATAGTTCTTCCACGAGACCTATCGTCGCCCAGAAGTCATAGCCAGCATCCAAAGCACTCTACTTGCATTCGGCTGGTGCAGTAGTGAAGTGGCCCTGTCGGGCCTCGCTCACGTACATATCCAGCTCTGCCGCGCCCTCCAGTTTGCTCCGAGCCCCGCACGAAATGCCGCCTGCACCATCGGAGGGTCGGCGCTGATCGTCACCAACTCGCAATGGTTTACTGCCAGACCACGAAGCAAACTCCTCAGACCGGAATCGAACCAGCTGGCGCATCTGCTCCTGGTCGCGTGGGCAGAAAAAGCCGCGCCCGAAGACCACGATGAACGGGTAGCCGTCCATGAAGCCCAGTTTCTCATCCAGCGGACTAGGCTTGACGAACTGGGAGAGCCGCCGCGGCTCGTTGCGGTGATCCAGCAGCTCAAAGTCGGGGAAGGTATCTCCGGCCCGTAGGTTTGTCGTCATGGATGGCGCCTCTGTTTTCCACTCAGGTATCGACCGTAGCGAACAGGTTGTTGAGCGACTCGGCCAGCGTGGGGTGCGAGAAGACGGCGTTCCGAAGGGCCGTGTAGGGTACCCGACCCATCATGGCTATCTGGATCATCGCCATGATCTCGCCGCCTTCGATACCCAGGATCGTGCAGCCTAGGATCTGGCCGGTGTCCGCATCTACCACAGCCTTCATGAAGCCTCGGGCTTCGCCCATTTCCAGAGCACGGGCCACGTAGCTCATGGGCATCTTGGCAACGCGGAAGTTGCGACCTTGAGCTTGAGCCTCCTGCTCGCTAAGCCCTATTCGGCCCAGCTGCGGATCGATGAAGACAGTGTAGGGCACGAGTCGATCGGTTGTGGTGGCGTTACCGCTAGCCAAGAGGTTCGTCCTGATGACGCGGAAGTCGTCATAGGATACGTGGGTGAAGGCGGGACCGCCGTTCACGTCACCCATAGCGTAGATACCCGGCACGTTGGTCTCCAGCCGCTCGTTGACCTTCACGAAGCCGCGCTTGTCCATCTCTACACCGGCCGCCTCCAGGTTGAGCTTGCCGGTGTTTGGCGGTCTGCCTACCGCGAGCAGCAGGTGCGAGCCCTCCAGCGTACGCTCTCCCTCCGGCGTGTCCACCGTCAGTCGGATCCTCCTATCTTCTCCCTGCGCGACGTGCCGAGCCTGGGTCGCGAGCAGCACCTCGATGCCGTCCTCACGCATAATCTCGGCCACCGCCTCGGCAACGTCGGCGTCCTCGCGAGCCAATAGCTGCAGACCACGCTGCACGATCGTGACTTCGCTGCCGAAGCGCTTGAACATCTGCGCGAACTCCAGCCCTACGTAGCTGCCGCCTAGCACCAGCAGGTGCTCTGGGACGACGTCTAGCTCCATGATCGTCGTCGAGTTAACGGCAGGTACGGCGTCCAGCCCCTCGATCGGAGGGTTGGCGGGCCGAGCCCCGACGTTGATGAAGATGTCGTCGGCGCTCAGCCGGACCGTCTCGCCATCGCCGTTGAGGCGTACTTCGAGCTCCTTCGGGTCGGTAAAGCGGGCCTCGCCCACCAGCAGGTCCAGACCCTCGGTTCGTGCAATGCGCCGCTCACTGCCCCTTCGAAAGTCCTCAACGATGTCTCGCTTGCGTTGGCGGACCTTGACCATGTCAACGGTTACGGGACCGTTCTGGACGCCATAGTCCGCCGAACGGCGATCCACGTAGGCCGTCTTCGCGCTGGCGACCATGGTCTTGGTTGGGGTGCAACCTTCGTTGACGCAGGTGCCGCCCACATGCTCGCGCTCGACGAGCGCAGTCGATCGGCCGGCTTGGGCCAGCGTTATGGCCAACGGGCTCCCGCCCTGGCCGGCCCCTATCACCACGGCGTTGTAGTGCTGTACCACGAAGCAAACTCCTTTCTGCCTTGGTCCTTTGACTTACCTGGACCGTAGGGGTGGCGTCGGGCGCGTCATGGCGTGGTAAACGTTTCCATGCCGATTATTCGCCTATTATCCCCTTGATGCGAAACGCTCTTCTTAATCATTGCTCTGACTTCTTTTCCGCTCCGCCTTTCTTGTGGTTGCTTGCTACGAACACAAGTAATTGTAGATCCCTGGCGTAATGGCAGCGTCACGGAAGCGTGAGAGGAGGGAGTGAAGGAACCCGATCGTGGTCTACCTCCCTAAACTCAGGGAGCCTATCGTCAGTATTCGACTCTCG
>JAFAPF010000228.1 GCA_019247245.1 Rubrobacter sp.
AACCGCCCAGCTCTTCGGGATCTATGCCAAGCTCTTCCCTAGAGAGCGTGTCAAGGGCGCTCTCGCGGTCAGCCATCAGGCGCGAGGCCAAAGAGCGAGCCTGGTCCTCCGGCAGCCCTTTGGCCTCGTAGATGAGTGCCAGCTCTTCCTCTTCCTCGGCGGACACCTCGGCTATCTCTTGCTCCTCTATCCTCACCTGCCGTCCGTAGAGTTCGCGTGAGGTCTGCACCGAGATCCATTCGCCCATCGCCATCGAACCAGCGCCAGCCAAGAGTCCCGCGAGGCCAGTGATAAGGATAGTCTGGTTTGAGAAAGCGGCACCAATCACACCCATTACTAGGCTAAAGTTGGAGAGCAACCCATCATTAGCCCCGAGCACCGCAGCCCTCAGGGCGTTGCCGCCGCTGGCAGCCCTGTGGCGGCGACCCTCAAGACGGGCTATTGCCCCGCCTTCCAGCCCCCTCGAGGTGCCGGTCGAGATCTCTCTTAACAGACGCGCATGGGAACCTTCTTCAGAAGGCATACGAGTGCCCCTAGTCTCGGGCTGGGTAGCATAGTCGTCGGAATCGACCCGCTCCTGTGCGTCGATAGCCGGCAACACAAACTGCGGTCCGAAGCGCTTGGCTAGCCAACCTAGCACTCGCGTTCGCCAGCCTACCTGGCGTTCGGGCACCATCACGCCAGCCTCCCGGAGTCTCTCCTCCCAGAACCGCAGGTGCTTTTCCTCAGCCTCTGCCAACCTCCGATAAACCCTTGAGAGCCGCTCGTCGGACTCTACGTCAGCCAGGATGCGGTAAAGGTGGGCGCTATTCTGCTCGTCAACAAGGTTGGCCCGGTAGCGGGAAACCCGGTCTTCATCGGCCATGACCTTCGCCTCCTTTTTTCGTAGCTTGTCAGAAGCCTCGTATACCCAGTGAAGAGCGTGTTGTCCCGCTGAGCAAAGTTTGAAGCCAAGCTGGCCCAAAGTATGTAGACACCTCCCTGCAGCCAACAAGTTGGCGCAAGATGCCCCTTACTTTAACGCTGAATTTTCGAGAAGACCCCAGCATCGGAAGTCCTACTTCCGAGAACATCACTTAGCAGCAATTTGGTGAATAAGGAGCTGGAATACAAACGGAACACAAAAATGTATTTGGAGGCCACGAAGAAGAAGGCCGTGGTCTTTCTAAAGACCACGGCCCGTTGGTCCACCTTCTCAGTAAGCCCTTCTAAAGGCACTCGCTAGGTTAGTAGTCGTAGTTGTCGTTGTCGTAGTAGCCGTTATAGGGGCTGTAGTTGCTATAGGGGGGGCCGTAGCCATAGCCATTGCCCTCGTCGAAGTCCTGCGCTATCGCCGGGGCACTCAACACCCCCATCATCAGCAGGGCGGCAACTGCCGCAAGAATTGCTTTGATGCGTCTCATGATTCGCTATGTCCTTTCTATAGTGTTCGGATGCTACCGGTGAAAAACCTCTTCAGAGTATCCTCGAAAAACAATGCCCCCTTTCATTTAGGGACGAGGGAGGTGTTCTCCTTCCTGTCCGATTAACGAACTCCTTAAGTATGTTCTCTGCGCCTGAGAAACCCCTTAAGAAAGGGTATGCGTTCCCTTAGGAAGCGTTATGAGTTTTCATAGCTTGCCCTGTCATCTGAATAGTCACTCGTAGGTACGAGTGCTTACAGATACCACCCGTAGGGTGGGGACCTACTCTTTCGACTAGATGGTGCGCTTCGCTGAATTAATAATGCATTTTGAGACGCGTGAGGTCGCCTTCTAACGAGCTGGAGGGATGTTAGTAGGTGTTACTACAAACACGCAAGCTTGATCCTATCGCTAGCAGCTCGGTGACGCTACGCTAGCTTTCCCGGCCTCTCTTTCCTTGCCATCCCCTAGACGTAGTGGGGCGGACCTATAGACGGTAGCGCGTGGTGAGCAGAAAAGTATAAAATGTAGCGTAATAGGTAGCTTCGTTGGATGCCGCTGAATGCAAGCATCACACTATTGTCCAACGAGTGACTACCTTTTATCGGCCCGTCCCCCTGAGTTTGCGACTTCTTCTTTACCTGGGGGACGGGTGTACCCCGAGAGCGCAGAGGGTAGAAAGAGATTGCCTGTCGTGAGGGCCGGGATGTCCTCCCCATCCTCTGCTCGGCCCTGTTGTCCTTGTAACACCAAAAGGGCTTTAGCTGTCGATAACTAGTTATTCTCGGAAATTACCTAGGACTTTCGTCGCTAGCCACCGTATAAGTATGCACTTGAGGTGAATATGAGGCCCCGATTCGGTGCTTCTCTACAAAGATGGTAGAGGAGTTCGTTCAGGGTTATCCTCACCCTGCATCTGTATTCGTAATCTTGTAGGGGGCCCTGTCTACCACCTCTATGCCTACAGAGGGCAAAAAAAGAGGGCCGACGCTGCGAAGAGCCCCAGCCCAATAATGCCAAAAGGTTGGAATCTCAACGTCTAGCCGCCGCTGACAATGCCTCCACTACCATCCAGCTCGATATCGCCACCGCTTATGTCCATGTCCGCCATGGCAGGAG
>JAFAPF010000085.1 GCA_019247245.1 Rubrobacter sp.
CTCAACTCTCGCTCGATCAGCGCCAACGAGCACTAGTGCTATGGGGGATGTGGCTGCTTACGATGGTCACATTCTTCAGCGTCGCCAACCGGTTCCAACCCTACTATATGGTGATGCTGGCCCCGGCCGTAGCGGCGCTGGTGGGAATCGGCGTAGTGGCGCTTTGGAGCGATTACCAGAGACCAGGGCGGCGAGGATGGCTTTTGGCCCTAACGCTTTTGGGCATGGCTGCCCTACAGGCTTACATCATCCTAACTTACTATGATGAGGATTGGAGCTACTGGGTCGCGCTCATAATCCTGGGATTGTGCCTGATGGCGGTGGTGGGGCTAGTCGCCCTGCGCCTGAAACCAAGGCTGAAGGTGAGCGCCTACTCGAGGGGTGCAGTGGCTGTGGGAATCCTGGCTCTACTCGTGGCCCCCATGATCTGGACTGCCTATACAACGTGGCAGGGTGGTGGAAGGAGGGCTACGGCCGGTCCTCAGACTGTTCAGGGATCATCGTGGGGTGGCCCTGGTAGCGGGCCTCGAGGCGGGTCCTGGGGTGGTGGTGACGCTGACCCGGTGCTGATGGATTATCTGCAAACCAACCGGGGTGATACCAAGTACTTGGTTGCTACCGCTAACGCCAGGAGCGCATCCCCGATCATCTTGAATGCCGACGAGCCTGACCCCGTGATCACGTTCGGCGGGTTCGGTGGTCGCGATCCGGTTCTGGACACCGACCAGCTTACCAACCTTATAGACAAAGGCGCCGTGCGCTTCTTTCTGATACAGGATAGAGAAGACACGAGCGAGAGTCAGCAACAAAGCGCCTCTCAAAATTCTCCTCCTTGGGGTGAAGGGCCACAAAATGAGTCAGCGAGCTGGGTGCAGGACAATTGTGAGCAGGTCCCAAAGGAGTTGTGGCAATCGGCGTCATCTACCGCTGATCAAGACGGTGGAAGAGGACCCTGGGGAATGAGGGTTTAGGTGCTCTACGATTGTGGTACGGTACGGGAAGGCGATAGAGCCGGTGCCGTATAGAAGAAGAACAGTGCAAGTACGGAGAACACCCGGCTGTGAGGCAATGAATCATAGGTAGGAGAGCTTAGGATTGTTTGAGGTTGCTAGCAGAAGCAAGCTGCGCTACTTTAAGAGTGGTATTACGAGCCTGACCAACTTACGGTTCAACATGCTTAAGATGCGTTGGCCTGTGCGACTAGTTGCCAGTATCGTGTTCCTTAACGGTCTTCTCGAGGTTCTGTACGTGCTGGTGGTGCCCATCCCCGATCAAGCTGATATCTCCGATCTTCTGCCTTTTGGGCTTCACTACTGGACCCAGTCTTTAAGTTTAATCTTTGGGTTTGCCCTGCTCTACTTGTCTTTTAACCTGTTCGGACGTAAACAGGTAGCGTGGTGGCTCGCGGTGGTGTGCTCTACCGTTGTAATGCTGGACCAGGTAATTCGCGGGTTCGCTCATGGATGGCACTGGTATACAGCCCTTGTGCCGACGACGACACTTATGCTCCTGATTGTGCTCCATAAAAGGTTCACGGTTCGCAGCGAACCGCGTAGCATCGTACGGGGCATCGGGCTGGTAACGCTCAGCGTCGCCTTGGCTCTTGCGTATGGCACCTTAGGGTTCTGGTTGCTGGACGAGGGTGACTTTGGCATCGATTTCAGGATGGCCGAATCCTTTGCAAGAACCCTGCGCGAGTACTTGCTGATTGGAAACAACGACCTTGTCCCGCATACCCGGCAGGCCGAGTGGTTTATAGACTCTCTGGACCTAGCTGGCCTTATCGCCGCCAGCGTCGCTGCCTACAGCCTGTTCCGTCCCATGGCTTACCGGCTTAAGGCCCTTCCTCACGATTATCACGAAGCGAAGAGCATCCTCAAAGGACACGGCAACTCGTCCCTGGACTTCTTTAAGCTCTGGGACGATAAGTCGTACTTCTTCTCGGAAGATAGGAGATCCTTCCTCGCCTATAAAACGTCGAACAATGTAGCACTTGCCTTGGGAGATCCAGTAGGTCCCGAGCAGGAGTTGGAGTCTCTAACCCGAGCCTTTGTGCACTACTGCTCCGACAATGGGTGGAGGGTGGCGTTCTACTCTGTGGTTCCGGAACTGCTACCGATGTATCGTCAGCTAGGAATGCAGGTGCTCAAGATAGGTGAAGAGGCGATGATAGACCTGGAGCACTTCCGTTCCCAGACCGCACGGCGCAAGAAGTTTCGGTGGGTAAAACGCAAACTTGAGAGAGAGGGCTACTTTCTAACCCAACATGCTCCCCCGCACCCTCAGAATCTGTTGGACCAGATAGAGGAGATCTCTGAGGA
Source organism: Rubrobacter sp. (assembly GCA_019247245.1). Lineage (GTDB taxonomy): Bacteria > Actinomycetota > Rubrobacteria > Rubrobacterales > Rubrobacteraceae > Rubrobacter_F. The sequence goes on from JAFAPF010000085.1 coordinate 2,322, forward strand.
GTGGCTCTCGCTTCCAGGACGGCGCGAACGTTGCTTCACTCTGGGCAGCTTCGATAGGGGCTACGTGAGCGAGACACGCCTCTTTGTCGTATGGAATTCGGAGGAGCATCCCCTTGCCTTCGCCAACGAGGTCCCCTCCTACAAGCAAGGGGAGGCAACCATAGACCTCATGCGGTACCGGCTGGACGTGCCCAACGGTACCATGGACTACCTGCTCATGGAACTGATGTTGGCCCTCAGGGAAGAGGGTTACCGCCTATTCGATCTGGGACTGGCCCCGCTTGCTGGGCTGGGCGACCGGCCTGGGGCGAGCCTCGAAGAACGGGCGCTCAGCCGGATCTACGAATACCTCAACCGATTCTTCTCCTATAAGGGCCTCAGAAACTATAAGGCCAAGTTCGAGCCAAATTGGGAGGAGCGTTTCCTGGTGTATAGTAGTGGACTACCCGGCTTGGTAAAGACAGGCCTTGCGCTAAGGCGAGCTACAGAGAGATAGGAATCCGTGAAGCATCGGAAGAGCCGCGAGCATCGTGCGATCATAATTGCCGTCTCGCTTCTGGCCTTGCTTGGTGTGGTGACAGTCGCTCTGGACTGGGGGCAGGTGCACCAAGCCCTGGCTCAGGTAGACTGGAAGCTCGTACCCGTCGCGTTGCTGTTTAGTGCTCTTTCCTATGCCTGTTTGGGATACGGCTTCGTAGTTATGAGCAGGCTTTTTGGGGTCACGGGGAGCCAACGCGACCTCTTCGAGATAGGCTTTGTCTCCTTCGCGCTAAGTTACCTTGTCGCTACCGGCGGTGGCGTTGCGGGTTACTCGCTCCGTATGCTTCTGATCAAGAGACGGGGTATATCTGTAAAGGAAGTTCTAGTAGCCTCGCTTTTCCATTCGACGTTGAACCACCTATTCCTGTTCGCTCTGGTTCCCATAGGTCTCGTATTTCTTCTCCTGAACCACCCTCTGGCTAGTAAAGGCGAAGCTATAGGTATTGGCCTCGCCGCGGGCCTGCTTTTCGTCTTAGTCGTCTTTGTGGCTGTGGTGGTGTTTAGCGAGTATTTTCGGGCCGTCGTGTTACGCCTTGTGGGTAAGGTGTTGCGCAGGATCTCGCATTGGGATGTAGAAGGGCAGCTAGAAGACTTTAACTTAACGCTGACGCGAGGGGTGAAGGCGATAAGGGATCACCCCTTGGCATTAGTCTTGCCACTGGTGCTGGTGGTGGGCGACTGGGCATTCAGCATAGCGGTCCTCGGCTTCTGCTTCGATGCTTTGGGCAACCCTGTCGGTCCTGAGGTGCTGTTGCCGGGCTTTGCCATTGGCCTCGCGGTGGGCTTGCTCTCGATGATTCCTGGGGGCCTTGGTGCGCAGGAGGGTTCAATGGCGGCAACTTACGCGCTGCTAGGCATACCCTTCGGGCAGGCGGTGCTAGCCGCGATCCTATTCAGGACCCTCTATTTCTTCATACCCTTTCTCGGTAGCTTGGGCTTTTACTGGCGCCTCATGAGAGGAGAAGACAAGCTTGCACCCGGACAATGACCTCAGAAACTGCGTGCCTGCTCCGTCTTTCGGGGAGCTGGCTTAAGATCAGGCAGCTTTCAAATGAGAGGGTTGGTAGAAAGGTAGTAGAGGAGAGTTATAAAGGTTCCCGGATCTCTGGCATCAGTCTTCTTCACCTTGCTGTCTGTAGCCCCGGCAATCCTCCTTACCACAATATCAGCCGAGGACGTCGGCATGACAGAGCAATGGAAGGAGAAAAAGCATCATGAAATTGCAATTCGGTAGTAAACCTCGGTCGGAGAAGGTATCCAAAGCGCGGAAGTGCCGTTGGAAGCGGTGGCTCCCAGTAATTGTTGCGATCCCACTACTGATCTCCTTAGGAGTAGGAGGGTTTGTAGGCTATAACTACTGGGAGTATCGCACCTTCTGGGGCGATCCCAACGTGCGTCCATCGGATGTAACTAGTTTCGGTACGGTTGAGACCAAAACCTTCGACTCAGAAGCGCTCGGTGAGACAATGGAATACGAGATCTACCTCCCTCCCGGCTACGACGATTTCTGGCACAGGTTTACGCACTATCCGGTTGTGTACCTGTTGCACGGTCAGCCCGGGACTGCCGACGATTTTAATAGTAAGGGAGGTGCGCCGGATGCAATGGATACCCTATTGGCTAGAGGACAGGTGCAGCCCATGATTGTGGTGATGCCTCAAGGAAGCACTTCACGATTCGCTCCTGCTACAGGGTATGTTGACGCGGCCAAAGGAAACTGGGGAACATACATTACCCAAGATTTGGTGAACGAGATAGACTCCAACTACAGAACTGTTCAGTCAGCAAACGGGCGGGCGATAGCCGGTAACTCCGAAGGCGGCTACGGTGCAATGAACCTAGGACTAAAGAACCCCTCCGAGTTCGGGGTAGTCGGTAGTTTTTCAGGATACTTCACAGTTGATGAGCAAGATAAGGAGAATCTCTTTGGCGGAGACCAGAACCTCGCGGATGCTAACAGCCCTGCAATCTACCTTCCACAGCTTGAGGGAGTGCTTCCGGCGGTCTATTTATTGATAGGGCAGGACGATCAAAGGTTCCTTGACGAAAACTCGAAGTTCGCAGAAGAGCTGAAATCTAAAGGTGCTTCCTTAGAATTCGACTCTGCTCCAGGCAGACATTCCTGGGACCTGTGGCGAGGGCACATGCCGGAATTCTTGACCTTTGCTGGGAAGTATCTGAGATGAGGGGAGGAAGCGAAGTAGTGTAGAAAAAGGTGAACGAAGCAGGAAAGGACTGCTGGTGATCTGCGTGTCTTCGTTCTAGATCAGAAAGGTAAGCTATGACACACATTACTACCATGAGGTCGACAAACCAGAGACACCAACAGAGCCGTCTCACGCGCAAAGTGGGTGTGGTTATCGCCCTTGCCGTTGCAGGCGTAGCCGGCGGGCTGTGGTATCGGAGCGTGACCAGGCCGTGGCCCTACATTCAGCACCGGATGTTGCCCAATGAGCTGCCCTATTTGACGCGGGAGCGCCTCTGTCAGATCCTAGCCCCCCAGGCCGGCGAGCGAATCTTGGAGGTCGGGCCGGGAACGGGAGTGTTCTCGATACCGGTGGCGCAATGCTTGGCACCCGGAGGGACACTGGAGGTGTTCGATATCCAGCAGGTCATGCTCGATCATACTTTGCGTGTAGCAGCTGAGCAGAATGTTAGTAACATCGTGGCCACCCAGGGTGACGCTCGCCACTTGCCCTATGCAGATGGCACGTTCGATGCGGCGTTCATGGTGACCGTGCTAGGTGAGATCCCGGATCAGGATGCCGCGCTTGGTGAGCTGCGGCGGGTACTTAAGCCCGGTGGGCGACTGGTAGTTGGAGAGTTCATGTTTGATGTGCACGCGGTGCCGCTCGGGCTCCTCAAGCGACGTGCCGAACGCCACGGGTTCCGATTCGAGCGTCGAGTCGGCCCTCGCCTCAGCTATATCGCTCGCTTCGCGACTGATCCTAGCGAGTTGCGCTGAGCACTCTATCGAATCCATAAGGAAAGTCTAAGCAGTGTGCATTTGACCAGGCAGTTCAGTGGGTTGTGGGGAGCGCGGCTTCCAGACATTGGCCAGCTGCTCAAGGCCGCCTGTCTCGCCTCTGATGTCGAGGTTTTGGCCTAACAATGACTTGGCTTCTCGATCAACCTCTCGTTATTTCCGCTGCTAGTCTCCTACGCTGAGCGGATAAGCGGCCTAACTATCGCCTCCATCCGTCGGAGACGATAGTGACACAAGCGGGGAAGCGTGAATTGGTCTCATGAGGGTGCTACGAGCTGCTCTAGTCAGGGCGAGTACACAGCTCGTTTCAGCGCGATAGTTCTTTGCGAACAGCGTCCATACAGGGACCTAGAAAGCAACCACTGATATGAGAGCGGTATATGCGGGCGTAGTTAAGCGTATTTGGCAAACGAGAACTGCGGGAGGCCCGAAGATGTGGTCGAGGACACTTCGACCCCGAAACCTCGTCCCTTCGGGCGTGGGGCAGCTAGTCTGGTTGGCGTGGCCCTGCTGCTTATTGCTCTCACCCTTGGTGCGTGTAGTTCGGCTCCAAGCGAAGATGTCGCCACCGTTGGAGGCATGTGCTCCCCGAAGAGTTCCCAGAGCACGCTCTCGGTTTTGCTACCTGCGCTCTCCTCTGACTGGTCGGGACGAGAGCGGGAGGCGTGGGTCTATCGACCCGATACCCCTGATACCGAAATCCTTCCAGTGCTCTATATGCTGCACGGCCTACCGGGCATGCCTGAGGACTTCTTACCCAAGAGCATAATGTGATTACCTGGACGCTCGCGTCGCTGCTGGCGACTCTCCGTTCGTCGTGGCAGCCCCCGACGGCAACGGTGTCGCCCACCCCGACACCGAGTGGGCTGACTCTGAGAACGGGGAAGACCGCTTGGAGAGCTTCGTGACCGAAGTGGTGGTCCCAGCCGTCGAAGGAATGCACCCGCGAGATCGCTATCACCGGGCCATCGTCGGATTCCCGATGGGTGGCTATGGCGCAACGAATTTGACCGTCTGGCACCCCAAGCTTTTCGGACAGCTGGTCTCCATAGCGGGCTATTACCACGTTGACGATCCCGACGGCGTCTTCGGCGGGGTTCCGGGCTTGATCGAGGCTAATAGCCCGGATCAAAACCTTGACCGAGCTCGGAAAATACGCATTATGCTCCTTGGCTTCGAAGGCAAGGACCAGCCGCCGGCACGTGGGGAGGTGGCGCGGTTTCACGAGCTGCTTGAGCGTGCCGGGGTGCCCTCAAGCATTGCGTACGCGCCAGGCGATCACGACCTCTCCTACGCCCTAGATCAGTGGCCGACCGAGGTAGCGTTCTTAGAGGATGGTTGGGAGGAGGCTGCAGATGCCTCTCTCTATTAGATCGTAGTAAACTCGCCATGTGAGCCGAGAGAAACATCAGGAAAGAAGAAGTAGCCTCCGCACGTAAGGCCTTTAGCGGAGGAGGCGTGTTGAGCCTTCTCGGGGGCCATCGTACACTCCTATGGAAATAGACAAGCTTGGCTAAGAGGAGGGCGCTGTGTTATCTTCGAACCTTATCCGACGTGGCGGTCTAGCCGCTGTGGTAGCTGCGGTGCTATTCATAATCGTCGACCTGCTAGCTTTGTTTACTGTCTTCTTTCAGGGACCTGGCGACGCCATGATTATCCAGAATATAGTGGCGGTGGGCATCGGGGTGCTGCTGTTGTTAGGGCTAGTCGTGCTGTACGGTCGCCACTTGGAAGCCATGGGTGGCCCCGGCCTAGTTGGTTTTCTGATGACGTTTGCCGGGGTAATAGCGGCCTTGGGAGCCTTTGCCTGGGCCTACTCGCTTGCCGACCAGGGCTGGGGTTTGTTCTTTGTCTGGGCTTCCTTGCTCGCCAACTTGGGCTGGGTTTTATTTGGCGCGGTCAGTTTAGAAGCTCGGGTTTACCCACGCGCAGCAGCCGTTCTCATCGTTGGAGCGGTGCTCTACGGGGTAGTCAACGCTCTCATAGGAAGCGGCGCACAAAGCGGTGCACTTGCTGGTAGCCTGGACTATGTTGTGGGCGTGGTGATCTTTGACATCATCTTTAACGCAGCCATAGCCTTGTTGGGCTTCAGCCTCTTCAGGAGAAGAAGCATAGAGCATACTCAGCAAGCGTGAAATTTCGGGGCTAATCAAGCGAAGCACCCGAAGACCTCTGGGCGGACTTAGCTGAACTTTAGCCGTTTACGCTACTCCGAACGCTACGCTAGGGAGCATAAGACAAAAGGTGCGCGCTGGGCACAGCGAGGATCACTGCCTAGAGTAGCAGCTCCATTGCGTAGACGTACTTCGTGGGTTTCCAGTCATTTATACTGGTGTTCCCTCGCCTGTCCACTCCACTTCGATGGGCCCACTGCTGAGGGTCGCGTGCCCGAGCTCTCGAAGAGAGGATCGTTCTAGGCTTTAAGCACAATCGCTTCGAGGTTCAGTGCCTCAACCTCCGCCGTGCTCTCCTGGAAGACGACGCGTGTTGTAAATTGAAAACCTGTAGGAAGGCGAAACCATGGAGCTTCACCTTAAAGGGCCAGGCAAAAATCATCGTTTTTCTCTTACTCATGTTTATTTACAAAACGCGCGCTTTTTGAGGTGGAGCCGA
>JAFAPF010000332.1 GCA_019247245.1 Rubrobacter sp.
GAACTATTAACTATTTGATATGGACTGCAGCTAACAGAGGTGGGGATGCCCAAACGATCGGAGCATAGAAGCAGAAAAAAGGTTAGCCCTACCCTTACCCGTATGCGGCATCAAACTAGTTCTTAGGTATGCACCCCCAGGATTTAGGAATTGGCAAGCTTTTCGAGAGTATCAGGGACGCGGTTGTTGTTGCGGATGCTAAAACCCAAGAGATAGTACTCTGGAATCAGCCAGCCACGAACATCCTCGGATACTCAACCTCGGAAGCTATTGGGATGCGCATCGAGGCTTTAGTTCCTAAGCGCTTGAAGAACCAGCATCGTGAGGGAATCGCACGCTATGCCGAAACGGGCCACGGCCCTTATATCGACTCGCACAGGTTGCTAGAGTTGCCTGCCCTAAGGAAGGGTGGCGAGGAGATCTACATCGAAATGATGCTTAACCCTATTAGTGCCGTTGGTGATACCGGGGGTAACGAGCATTATGTGGTTGCCATGGTCCGCGACATAACCAAACGCAAGCAGGCGGAAGAAGAGGTCAGGCGGCTTAATGATAGCCTCGAAAAACGAGTAGTGGAGCGAACTGAACAGCTGGAGGACGCGCTTGCGGGATTGGAGGAGAGAGAGCGAGGACTTCGAGAGAGACAGGAGCGTTACCGGAGCTTCATTGAACAGAGCCCGGAGGGCATCTGGCGCTTCGAACTTGAGGAGCCCGTACCAATGAATCTCGCACCTGACGAGCAGATAGAGCGCTTCTACCGCCACGGCTACCTCGCTGAATGCAACCATGTGATGGCCCAGATGTACGGCTACACACGGGCAGAAGAGATAGTGGGTGTCCGGCTTGGCGAACTCTTCCCACGCTCAGTTCAAGAGAACATCGACTACTTACAAGCCTTTATTCGCTCTGGTTACCGACTTATCGAGGCCGAAGCACAAGAGATGGACCATCGCGGCGAGACCAAATATTTCTCGAACAACCTCATCGGTACTATCGAGGATGGCCTGCTGGTTCAGGCGTGGGGAACCCAACGTGACATAACCGAGCGTAAGCGGGCTGAGGAGGCGCTTAGGCAAAGCGAGCTACTCTACCATACGCTCATCGAGCAAGCTACAGAGAACATCTTCCTGGTGGATGTGGAAACCCGACGCATCGTGGAATCGAACCCCGCATTCCAGCAGGCGCTTGGCTACACGGAGGAAGAGCTTAGAAGCATGACGCTCTACGATATCGTCGCCGACGACCGAAACAGCATCGATACGAACATCCGGCGCGTCCTGGGAAATAACCCTTTCGTAGGCGAGAGGAAGTACCGTCGCAAGGACGGTTCGCTGGTGGACGTTGAGGTCAGCGCGAGCGTCATCCTCTACGATGGCAGGGAAACCATGTGTATCGTCGCCCACGACGTCACCGAGCGTAAGAAGAACGAGGAGGCGCAACGCTTCCTGGCAGAGGCGAGTACGTCTCTCTCCTCCTCACTCGATTACCGTACTACTCTGGCTAGCGTGGCACGTCTTGCGGTGTCTTACCTCGCCGACTGGTGCGTTATAGATGTACTCGAAGAGGATGGCTCTCTCGATCGACTTGCGATGACACACCAAGACCCAGAGAAGATCGCGCTAGCACATGAGTTGGAGCAACGTTACCCGCCCGACCCGGATGAGCCGCACGGGGTATCGCAGGTCTTGCGCACCGGCCGCTCGGAATTGATCTCTGAGATCCCAGAAGCAACTCTGGAAGAGGCCGCCCGCGATGCTGAGCACCGCCAGATCCTGTGGAGGCTGGGCCTCAAGTCCTACATGATCGTGCCGCTCGTTGCCCGCGGACGGACGCTAGGGGCGATCACGCTGGTAGCAGCAGAGTCGGGAAGGCGCTACGGGCAGGCCGACCTCGAGCTGGCCGAAGAACTCGCCCGCCGCGCAGCTCTAGCCGTGGACAACGCGCGTCTATACAGAGGCCGCATCCAGATCGCTCGTACCCTTCAGGAGGGCCTCCTGCCCTCACAGCTGCCCGAGGTGCCGGGAGTCGAGGTAGGCTTGCGCTATCTGTCTGCTGGGGAGATAGATGTCGGCGGAGACTTCTACGACATCTTCGACACAAGGATGGCTGATCACGGAGGTTCCTCCAAGCCCTCCTCCTCGTGGGGTGTTGCCATCGGTGATGTATCAGGTAAAGGTGCCGAGGCTGCAGCTGTGCTCGCCCTCGCCCGCTACACCATCCGTACTCTAGCCACGCGCGAGTCGCACCCCTCAGCGGTGCTCTACGGCCTAAACGAAGCCATGCTGCGTCAAAGACGCGAGCACAACGACTATAAGTTCTGCACGGTAGCATACGCCAAGCTAGAGACGAGCGAAGGAAATACTGAGCATAGGAGGACCAAGGTGACCGTCTGCCGTGGTGGCCACTCGCCGCCCTTTGTGCTTAAGGCCGATGGAAGCATCTACAAGATAGGGCAGCCAGGGCACGCTATAGGTATATTCGATGATGCAAACCTTACCGAACAGGAGGCCCATCTTGCACCCGGCGATACTTTGGTCTTCTACACTGATGGCGTTCTCGAGGCCCGCTCTCCAGCTGGCACCTTTTATGGTGAGGAGCGATTAATGTCCCTTCTGCGCTCCTCAGTTGCTCTGGACGCTTCGAGCATGGCCAGCCGTATAGAGGATGCGGTTCTGAGCTTTCAAGAGCAGGCTCCCCGTGACGACATCGCCGTCCTAGTGCTGCACGTCTCCGAGTACTAAGCTTCCCTCCCTGAGCCACTTCCTGTAAATGGAGCTCGTGGATGATGCCGGGATCGAATCAGCGGCCTCTGCCGTGTAAAGTCAGCACGATAATTTGCTAGAGATTTCTAGAGTTTGAAAATCCTTGCAAGTAAGCATAGTACCCCTGAGATAGTTTTCTCAATATTTCGAGACATTTACTCGGGTTGCTGCACGCTCGTCTCCGTAGCCGGCGTGTCTCGCAACCCCTACTTCTCCTACTATCTCGCGACGCTGAAGGCTGAGGAGATAATCGAACGGTACTCGTATCATGGACCATCCTCAGAGCTACCCAGTTTCACGAGTTCGTGCTAAACAGATCCAGCTCTTGGAGCTGGGCCTCATCGCGTTTGTCTCGAAGGGATTTTACTCTAACGCTCACATATAGGAGAGGTCGCAGGCAGGCTCACAGGCAAAGGTGCGACAATAGCTCTGATTCCGGTGGTTATGATTATATTGATTGCGTTGGTAGGGTTGTTTGCTACTGGAACCGTGCTTATGAACAGTCCTACCCCAGCACGGTAGGTTTGCCTACTGACTAGTAGGTCTCATCTGCTACGCCGCGGGAGGATAAGCCCACATGGGTTAGAGAGTATCGAGTGGCGGCCGTTCCTCAACGACGACGCGTCGTGACTCTAAGCGTCCATCAAGAGGTAGAAAGAGTGGCCCTGGGGCGTGCTTGTCAAGCTCCTCGTGCGTCCGCGCCGTGACGGCAACGAGGATAGCATGGGCGGCCTCGCCGAGATCAGGTAGCGACACCTTGGTCTGCGGACGTGGGCCGAGACGCGCCTGGGCAAGGGCTTCTACACCTGCTATCTGGGCTGCATCTAGCAGAAGGCTCAAAGCTGCGCCATACCCCGCCGGGAAGGGCAGGGATCCGAGCAAAGTGCGCCGGGCCGCGAACTCGGCTGAGAGTGGGGCGACGAAGCCAGCAAGTTCGGGGTGGTACAGGTTAATTAGGGGTCGTGCCACAAGCTCGGAGAGAGTTGTACTCGCTTCGCTGGCGTTCTCAGCAGGTTCTGCGGAGAACCCTTTGACGAGGCTTAGCTCCTCTAAGGAGAGGAGGGGACCCAAAAGCCCGAGCGTGCGACGTCCCTCTGGATCCGGTGCGCTCGGGTCGAGAAACAGCACTATATCCCCTTTGGTTGCTGACAGCCCCCGCCACAGCGCGTCCCCGTAACCTCGTACCGGGCCGAAGCTAGGCATGAGATCGGCGTCGCAGTAGACTTTCACGCTGCTACCATCGGCTAAAGAAGCGTATCCTTCCCTCGGGTACAGAACTATTGTCTCGTTGATGAGCCCAGCCTCAGTGAAGGCCCCGAGTGTCTCGATTAGAGCAGCCGTTCCACGGCCTTTGCCTTTCATCGGTACGATGACGCTTACCGAGCTTCTGGAGATGCGCTTTCTCTGGAGTAGGGTATCGGCATCGAAGTCGTGGGTGTCGTAGGTGTTGCTTTGAACCCAGGAAGCGAGCGCTAAATCCCGGGCGAGTCCCCTTTTGGCACGCCCCACCGTGCGAGCGGAGGTCGCCACCCTCACGGTGAGCGGGCGTTCGATAGGGATGCTGTGCCTCTCGAGAGCGCGTTCCAGCTGCTCGTCCTCCAGGGCCATGCGAGGTTCGAGACCCCCAATCTCCTCATATGTTGTCGCTGTGAGCGCTAACGAGGCGCCACTGAACTGCCAGTGCTCCGTCTGAACCGGTCTATTCTCGCTCGCCGGGCACAGACCTGCCAACAGCTCGCGTCGGCGCAGACTACCCCGCTTGGCGCGCCAACCGAAGACACCTTGCGGGAGATCTGTATCATCCCGGAGCTGGATGTAACCTCCGATCGCCCTCGCGCCCCTTGCCGCCGCCTCAAGCTGTACGTACAACCAGTTGGGTGCTACCACGGTGTCCGCGTCCGTCGAGGCTACTAGTCCTCCGGGATATCCTAAAGAGAGAAGCCGGGCACAAGCCTCATCCATACCTACTCTGCGGGCGTGCCCAGCTCCCCGACCTGGGCCTTCAAGCATAAACAGACGTAGTGCGGGATACTTAGCGGCGGCTTCCAGTGCCCGAGCTTCAGTCGCGTCTGTGCAGCGATCGAGGACGAGCAGGACTTCGTACTCTTCGGGGGAGATGCTCTCTTGCTCCGCCAGCGCTGTGAGGCAGGAGGCAACTAGTGCCTCCTCGTTCCGGGCCGGGATGACCACAGAGACCTTCATCGCAGGGTGGGGCGCTGGTAGGGGCGGACGTTCAGCCATCAAGGAAGTGGGGATCCCTGCTCGATGAGCTCGCGACCCTCTTCGTATTCCTCGTCGGCGTTGTGGGCCAGTACCCCAACCGTCACTCCCTTCCTGCCGTACCAGACCGCAAAGGCTTCGTCCTCGGAGCCATCTTTCTTCACGAACCTCGCCTCGTCCCAGCCTCCAGTCCAGGCCCAGTACTTGAGGGTCTTGTCACCCATCGTGGACCAGAACCCGGGTGCTTCCTTCCAAGCCGCCTCGCCGCCTGCGAGCACCGTTCCAGCCACCCGGCCGTGGTTGAGAGCATCGCCCCAGTGCTCGACCTTCTGGTGGCTGCCGGCAGCCTCGTTCATGGCGAAAGCTATGTCTCCGACAGCGAAAATCATAGGGGCACTAGTACGCATCGAAGAGTCGGTTACGATGCCCCCTTCTTCCGTCTCCAGGCCTGCATCCTCCGCAAGCTTTATGCGGGGTCTGACGCCAGTGGCGAGTAGGACGGTCTGGGCGGGGATAGCATCCCCATCAGAGACGGCAACCTCAAAGCCATCGTGCCTACGCTCGATGCGCTCGACATCGGTTCCCAGGTAGAGGTCTATGCCGTAACCCTCAAGCCAACCTTGTATGTGCTGCGAGGCTTTCTCACCGAGCCGCTCTCTCTGGGGCCCCTTCTCCTGGCTAACAAGTACAACCTCGACCCCGCGTAAAGAGAGAGACGCTGCGGCTTCGCACCCGATAAAGCCGCTCCCTACGATAACCACCCGGCTTCCTTCACTCGCGCGGCTTTGCAATCGCTCAGAGTTCTCAATGGTTCGCATGACGAGAACCTCTGGGTCGTCGGTCCCAGGCATCGGGATACGTATCGGCTCGGAGCCGGTGGCTAATACTAGAGAATCGTAGTAGAGCTCTTCGCCTTCCTCCATTTCTACAACGCCACGGTTGCGGTCGAAGCTCGAGACGCGTGTCATGGTCCTCAGCTCGACGTTGTTCTCCTCGTACCAGCTAGGGCTCTCTATGGGCAGCGCATCACGCGCGATCTCGCCACGCAGGTATTCCTTAGTGAGCGGGGGACGGCGGTAGGGGGAGTAGGGCTCGGCAGTGAGTATAATGAGCCTTCCAAGGCCGCCCGTTTCTCGATATGCGCGAGCGACGGAGAGGCCCGCTGGCCCGCCACCAACTATAACGATCTGGTCGTTTTGGTTCATTCTCTATCCTCGAAGATATCCAGGCGGTACTCCGGTTCGACTATTGTGGTGGTGTTGGCGAGGCGAGTATTCCTGAGGAGCAGCTCGTGTACCTCGTCTCCCTGCAGAGGATAGGTCTTCGTCTCCTTACGCCAGTGCACAGCGAGTAGCGCACCGCCTGGAGCTAGAACTTCCTCAAAGCGCCGGAGCGCCGCGAGCAGTACCCTCTCAGGCCAGTAGTAGAGCACCTCCGAGGCGACGATGAGGTCGAAAGGTTCCTTCGGCGTATCTTCGGGCAACCTGCGCCGCTCGACGCGGGCGTGCGGGAACGCAGCGAGCCTCTCGCGGGCCGTGGCAATGGCCTTCTCGGAGATGTCGACGGCCCATAGTTCGTTACACAAAGGAGCGAGCATAGCTGTAAAAACGCCGATGGAGCAGCCGACCTCCAATGCGTTGCGGTAGCTTCTCTGGCGATCTCGGATGACTTCCAAAGTACGCTTGTACTTGTTGTGCTCGTACACGGAGGTCTCGAAGCCCCAGGGGTCAGGCGACTGCTCATAGAGATTTTCGAAGTACTCCCGGCCAAGACGCTCTTTCATGGAAGTGGAGCTCGCTCTCTTATGGCCCGGCGCCCAGTATGGACCATCGCGGGCTCAAGGCGGTGTTGCAGTAGAAAAAGTTCGAGGTCCCGCCGGGCGCGATCCAAGGGACTTCCGGTCGCGAAGGGATGTGAACCACACGCCCGTGCGGCTTCATCAAGGATCTTCTGGCAACAAGTGGCCGCGGTAGCGCGCATCTCCGTCGAGAAGCCGGTGAGCGACTTTTCGGGGTCCGTATCTGCTTCCCGGCCAGCATGCTCAAGCCAACGGTCTATCGTCTTTTGAGCAGCTAGCATCCTGCCGACGGCCAGGGAGACGACGTCGTCCGGTTCGCGATTCGCGAACTTGGCGGCCAGGGTTTCTAGCGTAGCGTCAACCGCCGAGTCTGCTATCCCCGCCCAGGTAGCTGCCGTCCGAATAGCGTCACGGGCGAAGTACGGCTCTCGGACTAGCTCTCCCGGCTCACCCAAGACGGTGAGCACCCGTGTGCCCCGGAAGACAACCCGGTGACTCTCTGAGGACCGCATCCCTGATCCCCGGAACCACGTCTGGTCTACTTCAAGTCCACCACCCTTCAGGTCTACATAAGTCAGGAGAGGTGGGCCTGACGTTCCCTCGGTTCTCCGAACGAGGACGATCGCCCTGTGCAGGCCCGTCGAACCCGAGCAGAACGTTTTCACACCTTCGAGCACAGGGCCGCTCTCGGTCTCTACGATGTAGGCAGGCGGCCCTTCACCGGGAATGGGATCAGATCCCCAGACTCCTAGGAGCAGCTTCCCCGAAGCTATCGCTTCGAGTTCCCTAGTGCGCAGAGGTTCGGATGCTAGGACGCTTACACGCTCGACGGCGTTCAGGTGGCCATCGAAGATCCTGCCGACCGAGCCATCGGCTTTGGCGACCGCTCGCAAGATGCGCCACTCCTCACCAAAAGAGGTTCGCCGTCCGCGCGTTCCGGACGGATTAGGCACCGGCAGGGCGAGGAGGCCTGCCTCCGAGAGGGCCCGGAATGCCTGTTTGGGGAAAGCAGGATCTGCGTCGCGTTCTGCGGCGTCTTCGGAGATCCGGGTGAGCAGCGTATGGAAATAGGCAGCGCTGGGTAATGCCCATTCCGGCGTTCCCACTGATTCTGGCGCCATTTTCACGCTTCAATCGTCCGTGCTTCGAGTGCGACCCTGAGAGGTATGGGCTCGCAGCCCAACTTGTGCAAGCAAGCGATGAGGGGTTCCAGTAGGGCGACGGTCTCTCCACAGCCAGTCCGACGTGCGCCAGGACCCAAACCGTCGTGCATTAATACTACCGATCCTGGACCGAGTAGGGGCTCTATGCGCCCGAGCATCTCCGTGGCTGTATCGCCTTGCCAGTCTTTGGTATCGGCACTCCAGAAGGCGAGTCGGAGACCGAGACCCTCAGCAACCTCTTGCGTCCAGGGTGCACGTATGCCCCATGGCGGTCGCCAGAGCCGAGGTTCTATGCCAAGGTTCTGGAGAGCCCGGAGACCCTCCTGTGTGTCAGCTTCGATCTCGCGTCGGGAGCAGTGGGTGTGGCGCACGTGTTCCGTGCAGTGAAACTCGACTTCGTGTCCGGCGTCGAGCATTACAGAAACCAGTTGGCGATGCTTGAGAGCGAGTGGGGCAATCACGAAGAATGTCGCACGGACGTTGAGGCGGTCAAGAGCCTTGAGTATTCGAGGTGTCCATAAGGGATCCGGGCCGTCATCGAAGGTCAGTGCGGCCCATGGGGAGATACGCGACGCAGCAAGGGTCACAGGTTAGCCTGTCCTTCGCGCGTAGTGGTGTCACCCAGCAGCGTGTTTAACCCTAATCGCGTCTTGACCTGATCCTCCTTTTGCTCGGAGTAGATCGTGTCTATACAAGGTAACCCCTTAGATACTGGAGCGTGGTCTCGAAGCTCAGGAGTCCGCAAGGAAGCGTTGCTATGCATACTAAGAATTATATAAGGAATGTCAGCTTCTGTTTGTAAGACGCGACACTTCACGTATCGTACGTTTTCGAGCGTGAGCGATGCTGGGTTCGAACTAGCGACCTCTGCCGTGTGAAGGTAGCGCCATATTGTTCTAGAGAGTTCTAGGGTTTGCAAAATACCTGCGGATAAGCATATTATCTCTAAGGTGGTTTTCCCAACATTTCAGGATATTCACTCGGGTTGCTGCACGGTTGCTGGACAGAGCATGCTCGGCAGGACTGGCTTGAACCTCCGATCTTTTCATAATCATTTCCTTTAGAGCATGTTTGATGCCCAATAGTCTGGCTTCTCGTCAAGGAACATTTCGTCCTCTTCGCTGTTGCCGGTAGGGGCACCTTTTAGTGCCTGCCTACCGCAAGGCCTATCTCTAAGGTCTTTGTGGGAAACTCTTGGACCTACCGCTTGCCTGGAGCCCGTGTGAGAGGAGGTTCTTGGCACTAACCTTCGTCGCCAGATTGACGGTACCCGAAAAGCACCTACCTCGGCAACCTTACATGGTCTTGGCAGCTGGTGGCGCCAAGGCATCCGATCAGGTCGTCTGCTGCCAACGCTGTATTATGTCGCTTGCGAAGGCTTCATACTCGCGTATAGGCGCGACCTCTTCTATTATGAGGTAGCGAGCCATTGGTAAGCCGGCCATCAGGACTCGATCCAGCTCGTCGTAGGACTCCATGTCCATAATGGCCAAGAATCGCAGCTGCCCGCAGATTTTATAGAGCGAGACGATCTTGCCGGCTTCCATAGCCTCAAGCGCGGCTTTCGCCTCCTCCTCCCAGATGTCCCATAGCTTGTCGAGCGACATGTCCTTTGGATCCACACGTATGTGGACGAAGACCAACACTTCTACTTCCTCCTTTCGAGCTGTACCTGACTGCCTTACCCGAGCACACAGCCTACGAAACGTTTCGATCATCGGCAAGACCATGACAGAGTAGTAACGGTAGGGGAGGGCTTTCCTGGGCTTCTTCCGAGGATCCGTTCTCTCGAGTATCGAGCCCTTCGACCTCGATCCGATGCTAATGAGAAAAAGGTTCTGATTCCTCTGCCGATCGGGCTACGCCCTGAAAGAAAGGTCAATGACGGAAGTCCTAAAGGGTATCGTGATGTCTTGTGCGTGAGGTACAGGCCCTCGAAGATTTTGCACCTTTGCTAAGATACGCTTGTTTCCGAAGGAGGAGGCAAGAAGCTGTATGGCAGACAAAAAACCCTTACCCATAGAAAAGAAGAAGAGGATAGCCCTCGTGGCCCACGACAACACAAAGCCCGACCTGCTGAGATGGGCAAAAGATAACAAGGATCGCCTGGCTAAGCATGAATTGTTCGCCACGGGATCGACCGGAAACCTGTTGGAGGAGGAACTCAACGTCGAGATCCACAAGCTTATGAGTGGACCTCTAGGAGGAGACCAGCAGATCGGGGCGAGGATCTCCCAGGGAGAGATAAATTTCCTGGTCTTTTTCTGGGACCCTCTCTCACCTCTACCTCATGATCCGGATATCAAAGCCCTCTTGCGGATGGCCGTGCTTTGGAACATTCCCCTAGCCTGTGATAAAGCTTCGGCGGATTTCATGATAACCTCGCCCCTTATGGACGAAGAGTACCCACGGCTCCTCACCGAGGAGATCGGCTCCGGAGAGCGCCGACGACTGCTCCTCCAGCAGATGGAGCGTAGAGAGTCGGACTGATCGTAGAAATCCGTGTGGAGGGCAAGAGGAATACGAAAGCCTTCTCTGACAGAGTTATGAGCCTGTTAAAACCTTCGCCCCGCTGAAAGTCTCTCTCATTTTTGGATACGATATCGAAGATGCCGCGGATGAAGCGTTCAAAAGGGGTCAAAGCCCTCCGTTCCTGTAGGTCCTCAGAGAGAGGACGAACACATGCTCCAGAGTACCGTAGCATACTCAACCCAGCAAGCGACGGCGGCAACTTCCTGGTAGGCTGGGACAGCCTCCCGTTGGTCGGGCCAAGGGGTGTCGGTACAAAACCCATCCGGCCCGGCTCGCGTCAGATCGAGAACATTGATACTATCGAGCGGGCGTAGCCTAAGCGCGGGCAACGAGAAGGGAAGGAGAATCATTTATGGCCAAGAACGTAGCGCAGTTCATGCTGGAGCGCCTAAGCGAGTGGGGGGTAAAGCGTATATACGGTTATCCGGGAGATGGCATTAACGCGCTGACGGGCGCCTTCCATGAGGAAGGAGACAGGATCGAGTTCATCCAAACGAGCCATGAAGAATTGGCAGCCTTCGCAGCGTGTGCCCACGCCAAGCTCACGGACGAGGTGGGTGTATGCATGGGCACCTCGGGCCCTGGAGCCATCCATCTCTTAAATGGGCTTTACGACGCCAAGCTCGACCACCGGCCTGTGGTAGCCATAGTGGGTCAGCAGGTGAGCATGGCTCTCGGGAGCAGCTACATGCAGGAGGTAGATCTCCTCAGCCTCTATAAGGACGTGGCGAATGAGTACGTGCAATACTGCATGGCCCCACAGCAGGCGGCGCATCTCATCGATCGGGCCATGCGCATCGCCAAATCTACCCGCTCTGTAACCTGCATTATCGTGCCCGATGACGTTGCAGAATCCGAGCACCAAGATCCTCCACGCCAGCACGGTGCGGTCTTTTCCGGTGAGGGGTTTCCTGAAGCTCCGCGCGTGGCCCCCCAGGAGGCTGATCTCAAGCACGCGGCGGAGGTATTGAACGCGGGCCAAAGGGTAGCGATGCTCATTGGTGCGGGGGCGATGCATGCTGCCGAGGAGGTTAAGGAGGTCGCCGACATCTTGGGCTGCGGGGTGGCCAAAGCCCTCAACGGCCGGGCGGCACTGCCCGATGACCTACCGTTCGTCACCGGCTCGGCAGGCCTCTTGGGTACTAAGCCCAGCGCCGAGATGATGGAGAACTGCGACACACTGCTTATGATCGGCTCAGGCTTCCCCTACTCAGAATGGCTGCCGGAGCCAGGCCAAGCCCGAGGGGTGCAAATAGACATCGACGGCAAGATGCTCGGCATTCGCTACCCGATGGAGGTCAACCTCCTAGGCGATTCTAAGGAGACCCTAAAGGCACTCATCCCGCATCTTAGGCGCAAGGAGGATCGCTCATGGCGGGAAGAGATCGAGGATAATGTCAGGCGTTGGTGGGAGATTCTTGAGAATCAGGCGATGCAGAACGCCCAGCCATTGAACCCTCAAAGGGTCTTCCATGAGCTTTCCCCACGCCTACCCGATCGCTGCATCGTCATAGGCGATTCGGGCTCGGCGACAAACTGGTGGGCTAGGCACCTCAAGCTGCGTGAGGGAATGATGGCTACCCTCTCGGGAACGCTTGCGACAATGGGGCCGGGGGCCACGTACCCTCTTGGTGCCAAGTTCGCCCACCCTGATCGCCCCGTGATCGCGGCCCTAGGAGACGGGACGATGCAAATGTTCGGCTTCAGCGCGCTGATCGACATCGCCAAGTACTGGCAGCGTTGGAGTGATCCGCGCCTGATCTTTCTTGTTTTGAACAATCAGGACCTCAACCAAGTGACCTGGG
>JAFAPF010000175.1 GCA_019247245.1 Rubrobacter sp.
ACCAAACAGGACAGTTTGCTAGGCGGACTGACGAGTCGGATCGTCGATACTCCCCGTCTGAAAACGCATTTGTTGGTGGGGGGGCTAAAGAACGGCAAGCCTGTACTATTTATTCACGGCAACGTCTCCTCTTGTCGTTTCTTCGAAGAGACTCTAGCGGCACTCCCATTTGGCTATCGTGGGCTAGCCCCCGACCTAAGAGGTTTCGGTGAGTCCGAAACTAAACCGCTAAACGCCAGTAAGGGGCTGCGGGATTTCTCCGAGGATCTGCATGCCCTGCTAACAACCCTAGGACTTGGGCAAGATCAGAAGATTCATTTGGTTGGCTGGTCTATGGGCGGTGGTATAGCCATGCAGTACACCATTGATCATGCAGATAAGGTTGCCTCAGTTACCCTTATCAACCCTATACCGCCCTACGGGATAGGCGGTACGAAGGACGCCAACGGGACGCCGATCTGGGATGACTTTGCGGGAGGTGGTGGGCGGATCGTTCAGGAATTCGTCTACCGCCTGCGGGATGGCGATCGGACAACCGAATCCCCGGTGTCACCTCGCAACGTGATGAACTTGACCTACTTCAAGCCACCTTTCCGGGCTGCCGCCGAGCGGGAGGAGATCTTTCTTTCGGCGCTGTTAAGCACACAGATCGGGGTAGAGAACTATCCTGGAGATAGGCCAATTTCCAAGAATTGGCCTTATGTTGCCCCCAGCTCCATTCCCGCCTACGGGATCGTCAACGCCATGTCCCCCAAGTACTGCAAATTGGAGGATTTTGCTACGATCAGCCCTAACCCCAACGTGTTGTGGATTCGTGGGGCGAAGGATATGATCGTTTCCGATGAGTCGCCGATCGATTTTGCCGAGCTTGGCCAACGTAATCTACTGCCCTACTGGCCAGGGGAGGAGGTTTATCCGCCTCAGCCCATGATCACCCAGACGAGAACCGTGCTGAATTCTTATCAAGCTCAGGGTGGCAATTACCACGAAGAAGTCATCGATGGTTGCGGCCATTCTCCGCATATAGAAAAGCCTGAATACTTCCGACGAGCGTTGTTTGAATTTCTCCACTAGTAGATACCTCATCGCGAATTAGCCGAGGATCCGATGTAGGTTGAGGATCAAACCCAGCCCATCTTGCACATAAAAACTATACTCCGGGTTCCTTTATGCTTGAAGGCTTGCGCCTAACCTAGGACGGTGGCTGACTCTACTCACCTAACTGCCTGAAAAAAGCCAACCTGTTGAAAAGCAGCCGCCGAGGAGAGGCCATATTGCGAGTTGGCGACACTAAAGCTACTCGGGTAGCGGCCCCGGGGCTGATTCTTAGCATCTTCCTGGTAGCTGTCGCTAGTAACCAGTTTGGTACCACTAAAGGATCTACATGAGTAGCTCTCTCGCATCAACAATAGTAATAACATCGGTCCCACCAGGCACCCATTTCGAGGAGAGCTCACAAGACGTACTCGAGCAGCCCCATCGGTGCTCGATAATCTCCCGCTCGTGCCGTTTGGTCATTTGCATACTAGACTCATTTGTTAGTCTCTACCCCACGAGTTCTGTATCTTTGCTTCAGCACAGTCGGATGGTTTGCCAGGAACATTTACATACTCAGGGCCAAGAATCTCGGCCACCGCGCCCTGAAGGGCGTCTGCAAGCCACCCTTTGGCCTCTTCTGACTTTTCTCCTGTTGGTGCTTCGAGCAACACCACATCATGCATAGAGAGTAGGATCTCGATATCATGATGCTCATCTCGCTATCTTGCAAGTTTGGCAAGCGCACTCTTCAAGATGTCCGTTCCGGTCGTCTGAATAGGGGCGTTAAGCCTCTCGGTGCACGAGGGACGGCCTTTAAACTGCTGACGCGCCCGTCGGCGCACGAGCACGCTCTTAACCACCATCTCGGGTCGGTTGCCGAACTCGTTTTGCCACGTGGCAGCGCGTGGGGATACTTCTTCCAAACCTTTTAGTAGCTTTTTGATGTCCTTCTCGGTGACATCTACGCTTTTGAGGCTTGCGAAAACCTCCTCTCTAAGGGCCGTGCTCGTCCTCACTGGGCAGGATCGAAGGGCTACATAAGCTATCCGATGCAAAGCCCCGAAGACGTCTCAACGGCTCTGAAGATCCTCAGCTGGAACTACGACCGGGCGAAGGCCGCTGCCGAACGTCGCGCCGTCTAAGTCAGCAGAAGCTAGAAGGGCAAGACCCGCAGACTATGCAAAGCGACCGTGTTTTACCGCAGGCAGGTGATAAAGGCGAACCTATCTGGAGCCGGGCCGATGAAACCAGCGGCACCGGAGGACTCCACTCCACCCGAGGATCCACCCGCTGCAAGTAGAGAACTACTCCACGCTCTCCGCGAGCACTGATCGGATTAGCAGCATGCTGTGCTGCCCATGGAAGGAACGATTGAAGTTAATGAATTTGTAATAGACTGGTAATAGATCAGTAAGAGGCTCGTGCGAGGATAGGGGCATGCCCGAGCCAACACTCATTCTCGCAGCAGCCGCTGGGCTTATATCGTTCCTGTCACCGTGTATGCTGCCGGTCATCCCCGCATTCTTCGCGCAGTTAGTAGGCGTATCGCTGGGCGTGACAGAGCTCAAGCGGAGGGATGTCTTCTCAAGCACGGTTATGTTCGTAGTTGGGTTCTCGACCGTGTTTGCCGTCATGGGTGTGGTGCTCAATGCGCTACTACATCAGGCTACGACGGAAGTGCTGACGTGGCTTTCACGCGTAGCGGGTGTAGTCATCATTGTCCTCGGGTTGCACCTGAGCGGCCTTCTTAAAGTACCGGCTCTCGACCGGCGGTACTCTGCAAGCCCGGGGAGGAGGCTGAAGCCGGGTTATCTCCTGTCTTTCCTATTCGGTGCTTCTTTTGCGGTAGCTTGGATACCCTGTGTCGGTCCAGTTCTTGGCAGCACACTCGCGCTCGCCGCTGCACAACCGGTCTCGGCTTTCCCCTTGCTGCTCGCGTACGCGTTCGGGCTCGGAGCACCCTTTCTGCTCGTAGGATTGTTCCCCTCCTGGGGATTTGCGTTCATCAAGCGGCATCGACGGTGGGCGAAGCGCATACATACGGCGTTCGGCGTCGTCCTCATCGGGATGGGCGTGCTCGTGTTCACCGAGCAACTCAGCCCCCTTGCCAACTTCGAGGTACTAACGCAGGTGCTACTATGAGATTAGAAGCACCAAGGCCTGTACTGCTCGTTCTGACGCTACTACTGATCACGGGGGCGATCGCCGCCCTCGAGTTCAAACTGGGTGTACCGGGTGCGAGAGATACGCGGGCGGACGCTACTGTAGTACCTCGCGAACCGACCGGGGACTCAGCAAAGGATACGCTTCAGCCTACCTATAGACAGGTAGCGAAGGAGGCGATTGCAAGTAAAGAAGCAAGCTTCTCGCATGCCAAGGAAATCATGGATCCTACGGGGTTCATTAACACCGACGGGGTATCGATCAAGTCCTTGATCGGCAAAAAGGTTGTCCTGCTCGATTTCTGGGCGTACAGTTGTTCCAACTGCAAGAACGTGGAACCTTACCTCAACGCCTGGTACGACAGGTATAGAGAGGATGGCCTGCAGGTCATAGGTGTGCACACGCCGGAATTCGCGTTCGAAAAAGATCGTGGCAACGTTGAAGACGCTGTTAAGCAGGCAAACATCAAGTATCCCGTCGTTCTCGACAATAATAAGGCCACTTGGGACGCCTACAACCAGCTCTATTGGCCAGCACTGTACCTAATCGATGCTGACGGCTTTATCCGGTACGCGCATTTCGGAGAGGGGGCCTACGACGAGACTGAGCAAGAGATCCAGATGCTCTTGTCGGAGCGCGATCAGGAGCTAGCCTCAACATGATGCGGACGGTGGACTTTATCGCCAGACCCCTGCTACTCCAGTGTCCCTTCGGTGTCTTGGCACATCCCCACTATAATTGGTGGAAAGACTAGGTGGGCGGAAACTTTGGCGGCCAAAATCTTAGTTGTGGACGACGAACCCAACATCCGAGAGGTGGCGGGTTTGTACCTACGCCGGGACGGCCACGTAGTAGTTTCGGCTGCCGACGGCGACGAGGCGCTGCGGCTGTATCAGCAGACCCACCCCGATCTCGTCGTGCTCGACCTTATGCTGCCCGGTATGAGCGGCCTGGAGGTATGCCGTCGGCTCCAAGCGGACCGGCGGGTACCTCTGATCATGCTTACTGCAAAGGGTGAAGAAGAGGATAGGATAGTCGGCTTGGGCGTAGGCGCTGACGATTATGTGGTCAAGCCCTTCTCGCCTCGCGAACTGGTGGCCCGAGTAGAAGCAGTACTCCGGCGCGTCAGTGACACTGAGGCAGCTTCGGTAACCGAAAAAGCACTGATGTTTGACGAGCTTAGAATCGAGCCGAGCACGCGTGAAGTGACGGTCTGCGGCAAACCTATAACCCTGACTGCCAGAGAATTCGATCTCCTTTACTATCTGGCCTCCCAACCCAAACAGGTTTTCACGCGCGACCAACTGATGGAAGCAGTGTGGGGATATACCTTCGCTGCCGAGACTAGTACGGTAACGGTGCACGTGCGCCGGCTACGCGAGAAGATAGAACCTGATCCTGCTAAACCCCGTTATCTACTTACCATATGGGGCATCGGTTATAGGTTCGTGGGAGAATGACGAAGCTGCTGCGGTCTGTAGGCTTCGCGCTTTTATTCTTCATTGGTGCCTTGGGGATTACGTTAGCATTTGCCGCGACCGTTTTTGGCATTCCGGCACCCGATCTGCCCGCAATAGCTTCATTACTCCTCATTGTTGGTGGCGGAAGCGGGGTACTAGCGCTGCTGCTGATGCAGCCTGCCATACTCGGACGCATAGGTGGAGTGCGAGGACAGCTTGTGGGCATCGGACTAATATGTGGCCTGCTGCTCGCCGTTATGGTGTTGGCAGGAGCGCAAGCGATGTTTATTTCAACCCACGACCTTGCAGTGTTGCTGACGATGCTATTCTTCGCAGCGCTTCTGGCGGTAGGATTCAGCCTGCGTGGTGCAGCGCCGCTGTCGCAGCGTATCAAGCGCGTCCGAGCGGGGACGGCCCAACTCGCAGGGGGAGAGCTCGAAACGAAGCTCTCCGTAGACGGCCACGACGAAATTGCCGAACTCGCTGAAGACTTCAACCGCATGGCCCGTACGCTCGAAGAAGCCGCGACACGCGAACGCGAGATAGAGCAAGCTCGTCGTGACTTAATCGCTGCCATCTCCCATGATCTGCGCACGCCCCTCGCTGCTACACAGGCTTTGATCGAGGCGGTGGTCGATGGCGTCGCTACCGATCAGGAAACAGTGAGCCGCTACCTGCACTCCGCCCGTAACGAAATTAGCCACTTGAGCCGGCTTGTCGAGGATCTATTCGAGCTGGCCCAGATCGATGCCGGCACATTGAAGCTGCGGCTAGAACGGGCCTCGTTGCACGATCTCATCTCCGACACCCTATCGAGCTTCCAACCCCAGGCCGAGCAGGCGGGTGTGCGGCTCGTGGGGGAGGTATCCGACGGCGTAGATCCCGTACTCATGAACCCTCCCAAGCTTC
>JAFAPF010000348.1 GCA_019247245.1 Rubrobacter sp.
TCCACGTTTCGGCGTCATCGAGCCGGCCCTCGACGGCTGCCCGGACCATGGCCCGCGTCGCATCGATGTCCATACGGCTTCCGATTCCGTAAGGTCCTCCCGACCAGCCGGTGTTTATTAGGTAGCAGCGCGCGCCCTGCTCACGCATCCTCTCGGAGAGCATCGTCGAGTAGGTTGTTGGCGAAAGGGGCAAGAATGGCGCCCCGAAACAAGTCGAGAACGTTGCCTCGACCTCGCTCTCCATGTCAGCCTCTGTGCCGGCGAGCTTGGCGGTGTAGCCAGAGAGGAAGTAGTAAGCGGCCTGCTCGGGGTCGAGCATGCTTATGGGTGGCAAGACTCCGAAAGCGTCGGCGCTGAGGAAAAGGACCGCTTGGGGATGACCTACCATGGCCGAGGGCATGTAGTTGTCGATGTACTCCAAGGGGTAAGCGGCGCGGGTGTTTTCGGTGATATAGTCGTCTTCGTAGTCCACCTCACGGCTCTGGCGGTCCATGGCGACGTTCTCCAGTACGCTTCCGAAGCGGATGGCACTGTAGATCTGTGGCTCCTTCTCTCCTGAGAGGTCTATGGTCTTCGCGTAGCAGCCCCCCTCAAAGTTGAAGATGCCCTCATCAGACCAGCCGTGCTCGTCGTCCCCGATCAGCCCGCGTTTGGGATCCGCCGAAAGCGTGGTCTTGCCGGTTCCGCTCAAACCGAAGAATAGTGCTACGTCGTCCCGTTCGCCGACGTTCGCCGAGCAGTGCATCGGCAGGACACCATACTCGATTGGCAGCACGAAGTTTAGGACGCTGAAGATGCTTTTCTTGATCTCGCCGGCGTACCCAGAGCCGGCCACGAGTACAACCTTGCGCGAAAAGTCTAGGCCCACGAAGGTCTCAGATTCGGTGGCGTCATCCTCGGGCTCAGCAAGAAAGCCGGGTACGGAGATAACAGTCCACTCTGGCTGGAAATCTTCTAGCTCCTCACGTGAGGGGCGTCTGAACAACTGGCGGGCGAAGAGGGCGTGCCAGGCATACTCGGCCACGACCTGTACGTTGAATCTATACCTTGGGTCGGCGCCTGCATAGGCATCAACGACGTAGAACTCCTCGAGAGCACCAAGATAGGTAGTAGCCTTATCGAGGATAGCCTCGAAAGCCTGAGTCGAGAAGGGCTTATTGACCGGGCCCCAATCGACCTTATCGCGCGTCACTTCGTCCTCGATAATAAACCGGTCCTTCGGTGAGCGACCCGTGCGTTTGCCGGTTTTGGCGACGAGCGCTCCGTTGCTAACAAGCATCCCCTCCCGACGCCTGACGGCCGCTTCGATCAAGCGCGCGGGTGGCAGGTTCTCGTGCACCGCCCCGTAGCGCGTCAGCCCGAGCCGCTCCAGCGTCACTTTGCGCGCTGCTACGTCCATATAGTCCCTTTCATGTGTTACTCAAGCCCGGCTCTCGCCATCCTAAAGCCTCTGGACAACGCTTGCCGGAGCCACAGTCTAACAAACCCCGACCGGCCCGTCGCCGAAAAAACGACCTGTCGCGCTACTTCTACACCGCGGATCAGCGAGGAATATATGTAACCACGAGGGAGCGCGGATTCCAGACTCGCGCAACTACTGGATCGCGATGGTAGACCACACGCGGTGTCGGAATGGGGCATCTGGTTGGATGGTGCGTTCCACTTCGCCGGGAGCCGGCGCACGCGTAAGGCCCACAACCTTTGCTAACCTGCGCCTTGTGGTACACTCGAGAGCGGCGACGATGTCTTTCTACTTGAAGGCGTCGCCTAGGAGATAACCGATACTTCACTCCTCGTACGTATCGACAACGCCTACAAGGCGAAGTACGGTATCCGTCACGGCACTCCGGTCTGGGCCCAACACCCCCATATGGTATACGCCTGGAACGATTTCCCCAAAACCGCGACCCAGTGGCTCTTCGGCAACTACTAAACCTTGCTTCTCGACTCACCTGCCAGAGACCTCGGGTGCACGCTTTGATAGCTCTTGGCGGGTGGCGTGGAGCAGGCCGAGCCCGCCTGCCAGACTACCCACGGTCGCCAGTGGCCAGGCGAGTAGGCGTGGGTGGCATGCGACGAGGATCTAGAGACCCAGCACCCCCGTGGCCAGGGCTGCGCCGAGGGTACGCTCGTGGGTGCGTAGGGGCGTGCCACTTGCCATAAGAGCTGCGTTAACCACTCTGGAGACCGTTGCCACCACCCGCGCACTACACCGCCGGGTATCTGGCGTTGGTCGCGTCGCTCGGCGCGGCTATATGCCGCTCGGGCTGCACCCTGAGGCGCCGGACGGTGCCCCCAAGCGAGATCTCGCGGGCGTTGGCCAGTCCTCCTCGAACATACGCTCCATTTCAGCGCCGAAGTTTTCGTCCTCGATCAGAAGGTCCACCTCCCAGTTCGCCAGCAGGCTAGAGATATTGAGGTTTGTTGAGCCCACGCGGTGCCACCGGCCGTCTGCCACCTGGGTCTTAGCGTGCATCATCAACCCACCGTACTCGTAGATGCGCACCCCGTTCTCTAAGAGCTGGCGGTAACCGGTGCGGGAGAGGAGCCTGATCCAAGGTAGGTCGTTTGTCGCCAGCAGAAGTATCCTCACGTCCACCCCATCGCAGGCAGCGGACATGAGGGTCTATGTGAGGCTAGGGACCGAGAGGAAGTATGCGTCGGCGATCCATATCCTTTCTTCGACCTCGGCCAGGAGGAAATCGAGCATCCTGAGGATGCGTGCCTTGCCGGGCTCTTGGATTACCACCCGTACCGCTGCTTCCCCGGCCACCGGGATACTCGCTGTGTCCCCGCACCGAAACACCATCTCCAGCCTTCGCCGCAAGAGCTTTGGCGAACCGGTGCCCGATGTCGTCGGCCCGGAAGATGTAGTTCTCCAGGTGCACTCAACGCTCGGCCCGACCGATCGCTGCGAGCCAGTTCTCGTATGTGGCAGAACCGTTGCGTAGCAGGGTGATCTCGTTGCCACCGCGCAGCAGAGCATCGCTGACCCGCCTCATAGCTCGGTCCAGTGTCCTACTTCGCATCGAGAGCATAGTTCCAGTGGACAGTATCACGGGGTCAGGGGCGTTCATATCAGGTCTCTGTTTCCTATCTTCGTGCAACCGGCGTACGTGTTGTAGGCGAACATCTTCTCACAAGTGTAGCTTCTTCTGGTATGACTCTAGTACTCGATGATCCTCAGATGAACGGTGTTGCTTTCTCACGGTGTCGCAAAGGCTACAACAATGATCGGGAACTACCCGTTACCCACGGAAGGTGAAAGTTGCCGTCCGAAACCAATCCGTGTGGCGTTGGCTACCTGACGAACATAGAATCGCTAGAGGCGTTTCTCGAAGAGAAGATTCAAAAGGACGCCGTGCTGAGACTATCGGTTGCGGTTATCGGTTGCGGTGGTCGGCAGCGATGGCCTCGTCTGGGCGCGACGGTTCGAGTTCGCAGGTCTCGCGACTTGACACCCGCCACGCCCTCAACGAGCTACCTAGGGTTTTCGATGACAAGATCGTGACGGCTACGGTGGTGTTACGGCTCGGCGAGCGTGGTAATCTCAACCTCGACGCTCCGGTCGCCGAGTATTTCGCCGACTTCTCCGCCGTCTCGCAACCAGTGTCCGTGACAGCCCGTCACCTTCTAAATCATAGCTCTGGGCTCGAAAGCACGCTGGTCGGGAGCCGGAGTACCGGCAGGTCGCACCACCTGATCGGTACAGGGTTAGCGTCAACCGTCTGCTGGCCAAACACCGCAAGCTAAAGTTCGTTCCCGGCGAGCGGGCCAGCTACTCCAACCTCGGCTATCTGATGCTGGGGGAGATAATCCCTGAAGCTGCTGGCATAAGGTATGAGGAATATGTACGCGACGATGTTCTTGTCCCCCTTGGCATGAACCACACCGGCTTCACCTACCCAGAGCTTGGGAGACATGAAGCTGCCACCGTCTACCAGCCCTTGTGGTGACTGCTCACCCCGCTCCTGAGGGCCTTTCTACCAGACGGTATAGTAGGACTCGGCAAGGTGAGTATGTTACGTTCAACCCCTTCTACGTCAACGGCGTGGCTTATGACGGGCTGGTCGGAAGCGTCGACGAAGCCATCTGATTTGTCTTGCTACATCTGAACGGCGGTCGGCTCGAAGACCTGCGGTTGGTATCACCGGAATCGGTGGCGATGATGCAGCGGATCACTCTCGGTGGTGGCAAGCGGGACTTTGGCTTGGACTGATTTCGCCCCCACGGC
>JAFAPF010000349.1 GCA_019247245.1 Rubrobacter sp.
ACTTGAAGCGCGTTAAGCACGCTTTTCTCGCCTGGAGTCATCTTATCCTCTGCAGGCATTAACAACGCCTTCCTATAAGCTCTTCGCCGCAGGTAGCTTATCTCTCTATGCTTCCGTTTTTAGTTATTAACTGGTAGAGCAATGCTCACGAGGTAATAAGCACTGGTCCAATCTTTAGCCCTCGCTTTAGCTCTCGCACGTCTCACCAGGTGACGCTGTGGAACGATCTCGCATAGGATTTTTGCTTTGCTCTACTTCTTGGCTAACGTGGCATCCGTTCGCGCGCTCTTCTGAGGGCTTCCTCGGCACGCGCAAGCGCATCAGCCAGAAGCATCTGTGTGGCGTCCGTAAACAACTCAGGATCCTCGGCCAAAGAAACCATCCCCTCAACAAACTGCACGGCCTCTTCCCACTGACGCACACCCTCTTTGCCCTCAAGCCCATAGCGCTGCTCCGGTGCTAAGATCCACAGATCGTTGTCGCCCATGGCAAGTCCGGCCTCATACCCGTCAGTGCGATACAGATTCTCAGGGGTCATCAAGCTTCTAATAGCCGCTGCTGTCTCTTCCATATCCGCTCCCTTCTGTGCCCACAAACAAACCTAACCCCCTGTAGAGCACATGGTAGCGACATCACTTAGAGTGTGCTGTTTTGTTAAGTTAATTTAAGTTAAAGCACAGTAAAAAGTACATTAACTTTTCTCATCTTGCGACTAGAGATAAGGATATCCTGCGTAGAGTCCACTATATCTTGTGTCATATACCTTCCGCATGCACCTATAGCAAAAAGTAGAGGGCCGGGCTGGTGGTTGCTAGAGAGGTACACGTTGGCGTGAATAGCCCGGCCATAAAAGACGCCCGTGACGATACAAAGCGTTGGAGAGGGAGAGGCCACGGACGCATCCTTCTTTCCCTTGTGCTGTCTCCATGATAGTGAAGTAGCTACGGGCGTGAGTTAAATAGCTGCAAAGCCTGGGTTAAATCTCAGCGCAACCACCACAAGGAGTTTTTCCGAGAGTAGCTATTATCGGCAGCCAGCACCTCTTAGACATTACACTAGTGCGATACTACAAGTGTTGTGCAATAGGTGGGTTTATGAACGAGCTAGATGCTCCGGCCGAGATCCTGATCGTCGAAGATCCTGCCGAGCACCTTACCACCTTAGCCCAAAGCCTTGCCCAAGAAGAAGAGCGCTACCATCTGGAAACGGCATCGAATCCAAGGGAAGCCCTGAAGCTTCTCCGTCAGCGCCGCCTAGATCTGAAGCGGCTGTAGCCAGGGTCAGCGCCATACTTAAATGACCAAGGAAGGCTTCCCCTAGCACTCATACGAGGATCATGATAGAGGATGGGGGCCTGTGGATGGACACGAAAAATTTTAGGGTCTATCTAAAGGATGAACCTCTAGAGCTGAAGGTCAAGGAGTTTCAGCTCTTGGCAGCCTTAGCTACTCATCCGGGCAAGCTCAGGCATAGGGAGGAGCTGCTAGAAGAGCTCTGGGGAGAGGATGTCAAAGCGGGCTCGGGGCGCTCTCTAGATGTGCATATAGCACGGCTTCGGAGGGCCTTTAAAGAGAAGAGCGACTACGAATACATCCACACCGTCCGGAGGTTAGGCTATCGCTTCGAAGCACAGTGGAAGCTCTCTGAGTTAGAATCGGGTTCATATAAGAGCGGGTGACGGACGTAGCGTCGTGAAGGACAACGACAAGAACTGCACTGAGTTATTATGCTCACTTGTGGCTCCTATTTGGTACCGCTCTCTCCTCTACCAAACACTGGCAGGCTTAATGGGTTTTTGAAGCAGCTTAAAAGGTTTATGTAGGTATACATATCCAGCCAGGCAACGAAGGACGGGTCGTAGTTAGAACCTGGACGAGCGCATGCCCTCTAACCTGCCGACGCTGCAGCTTCCAGCATCCCATGACCCCTCTCTATTAGTGGGAATAAACACCCACTCGTAGCTCTCTGGCAGGAGAGTAAACTTTATAACCCCAAAAGCATCAGAGAGAATAACCTCAGAGTTTGGCAAGGGAGTATCAGAGGCTCCTCTTAAGGATTTGCCTCCGGTTCCGACAACGAACTGGCGGATGCCGCGCTCGTCGCGGTTGCCGTGTGGGTCTTGCAGCGCGAACCGCTCGTATGTGTGGTCATGGCCGGTTACAACGACTGAGCAGCCATACTCATAGAGTATTTCAAAGGCCCACTTCATTCGCTCATCGCTACCGTGATAACCACTTGAGAATACTGGATGATGCCAGTAGGAAAAGAGGTTCGGCTGTGTGTTAACGGCAAGGTCTGAAGAGAGCCATTGGCTCTGTAGCCCATCGTTAATGACTAACGGATACATGCTGTTTAGCACAACGACGTGCCAGGTTCCTATATCGTAGGAATACCAGCCCTTGCCTCTCTCTCCAGCAACGTCTCCGAAGTAGTCGAAGTAGGCACTAGGATCATAAAGCGACTTGTCGCGGTCCTCGTAGACACCCTGTCCATAGTCATGGTTGCCTATAGCTGGGCGAGTACGGTTCTTAAAACGACCCCAGGAGTCGCCGTAATAGTTCTGAAAGTCCTCGACAGTACCGGATTCGTAAGCCAGATCCCCGTTGGCAAAAACTGTACCCGGGATGTCTTCTATAATGCGAGCGGTCTCCCAAGCTCCCGGAGAATCTTCGCAGGCAATATCCCCAGCCCCGATAAGGGTTACCCCTCTAGCTGGTGTTGGAGCCTTCCAAAAGCCGAAATAAAGACCAGAGAGGCCCGTTACACCCAGGCCCAGTAACTGCCTTCGGGTCAAGATAGCATTCACGCACAAGTAGATTAACTATTCACAATAATACTATGGTTGCAATAAGGTAAACATCAGATTAATACTTTGTTTAATTTTCCGAGAAGACCTACCTCGTCGGAAACTGAGTGAATTAGCTCTTCCAGCTCTTCCGGAGCCAATCCGGTTCCTTACAGGCTCTCAGAGGTCAACCGGGCAGCTCTCTGGTCAGACCTACCTGAGTGGCAAAAGCAACTTTTGAAGTACCTGTTGCGTATGCCCCTTTATAGTCGTGAGTCGGTCCACTGGTCCTGGGCAGACCTTACAAGGCTGTGCGGGAAACATTCGATAGTGTGCCATAGCAACCGGGTTTCTCACAGATTCGATGGTTGACTCGAGAATGCTATGATCAAGATAACAATTGGGAAGCCCGACTCTATCAGATTTACCAGTAACCCTTGGAGCGAGTCATCAGAGAAAGCGAGTAGCTAAGAGAGGAAGGCGTTCGTCCAAGAGCTTGTGCGAATTCTCCGACCAACTCTATGCCAAAAACGACCGTTTATGACACTTAGCAGCGTACGTAACTAAATCACACACACTTTTCACTTAATAAGACAAACTACAATGGTAGCAATCCGCTGGAGATTGCCAGGCCCTAGGAGGTGATGCGTGAAATGAGACGCATCAAGCCGATTTTAGCGGTAAGCGCATTGGCGCTGTGGATCTTCGGGGAGCAGTGGTTGCGCACTAAGATGCGACAATTTGCTTGGCATCTACCTTAGCAGCGGCTTCCCTAGACTATCCGTGCTTTAGGTATACAGCGGGTTGCGTAAGCACTGAGCTCCTGCAAGACTACCGGCATGGGCGCATACTCGAAGGACTTGAGGCTTAAGGTACTTTCGGCCGCCGACCGCGGTGTGCCTCGCAAAGAGATCGTGGAGGTTTTCGGCGTGTCGCCGGCAACGGTAAAGCGGTGGTTAAAGCGCCGCCGCGAGACCGGGGACGTCGAGACGGGACCTCTCCCCGGGAGGCCTTCGGTGAAGGGTACGGCTCTACGGGAATGGTTGCCCGCTCAGCTTAGCGCCAACCCCGATTTGACCCTCGTCGAGCATTGCGAAGCTTTCGAGGAGCAGCGGGGTATGCGCGTCTCTACCGCGACGATGAGCCGCAACATCCGACGACTGCCGGGCGAGTGGCCGCTCAAAAAAAGTCCTCCTCGGCCTCGGAGCGCGACGAGGAAGAAAGGGCGCACTGGCGCGAATTGGTAGGGCGCCTTGATACCCGTCGCCTCCTTTTCGTTGACGAATGCGGTACCCACACGAGCATGACGCGTACCAGAGCGCGAGCACCAAAGGGCAAGCGGGCGTACGGCTGGGTGCCGCGCAATCGCGGCAAGAACACGACCCTGATCGCGAGTATGTCCCTGAGTAGGATGGGGCAAGCGATGACCTTCGAGGGCGCCACCGACAAGGAGGTCTTCGAGTCGTACGTGGAACGTGTCTTGGCACCGGCGCTGCGTCCTGGGCAGGCAATCGTCCTCGACAACCTCGGCGCCCAACAGGCGAGCGGGTACGAGATCTCGTCGAGGCCCGGGGACGAGCCTACTTTTCTTACCGGCTTACTCCCCGGAGTTCTCTCCCATCGAGGAGGCCTTCTCGAAGATTAAGGCGCTGCTGAAGAAGGAGGCGGCGCGCACCAGGGAGGCGTTGGTCGAGACTATCGGCCGGGCCCTCGACGCCGTCACGCCCGAGGACACAAAGGGGTGGTTCGTCCACTGCGGCTACGAGGTCGAGGATAAGCGCTAGCAAATGCCGTCTTCAAGGCGGTCCGACTGCCCCCAAGGTTTCGTCGAGCCAGTCGAATATCCTCTGGTTGCGTAAGCCGAGCGCCTTGGGCTCGCAATGAGAGTCGGCGCCCTCAGCCGCCGTGAAGGAGACGAGTACCTTAGTGGAGGTTAGGACCTCGTAGAGTCGGCGCCACTGTCCTGGCCAGAACTGCTCGTTCTCGGGGTCGGTGACGAGCATCGGGCAGCGGATCTTCTCGGCCACCCCGTCGAGCTTGTACTGTCTGACCATCTTGAAGGCCTAGTAGGGCGAGTCCGTACCTTAAGGCCTCATGCGGAACGTCACGGTGTAGCGCAAGGGCTCCGAAGTTCGCATGCCTTCCTCCAAGCACCCCACAAACTCCTCCTTTTGGCCCCTTTCGAGGAGCCTCTGCATGTCCTGCGGTAGGTGGGAAAACCAGGACGTCGACACGTCGCACACCCCGGGTTCGGCGACGGCCGCAGCGATCCTGCGCTCGAAGGCGACCGCACAGGGCACCCAGTACCCAGCCTGACTCACCCCCTGGATCGCAATCCTCTCCGGGTCGACCTCGGGAAGGCGGAGGCAGAAGTCCATCACTGGGGTTACGACCTTCTCCCAATCCGGTCGGAAGCACAGCCCCTGAAGGAACAACGCCGCGCCTTGACCCGGCCCGAAGGTGAGAGCGTTGTAGCCGCGCTCCAGGGCCGCCGCTGCGCCCATCAGGTACATGTCGGTGACGGTGCTGTCGCTGCCGTTGTTGAGGATCAATAGCGGACGGGTCCGCTTGGAGTCGTCCACCTTGAACAGATAACCAGGGAGCGTGGTGTCCTCGTAGGTTATCTCGACCTTCTCGAACGGAGGATCGAAGCGCGAAGCCGCATCGTCGAAGCACTCCCGGTGCGCCTTCCAGGTCGGCAAGAGCCGCGAAGGATCGGGGGTCCCGTCGAGGAAGAAGGCGGCGGCGTTGTAGTAGTTTGAGGCCCTGAGGAACGCACCCCTGGCGCTCGCCTGATGACCCTTGGCCGCGCTCCGTTCCGCCAAGCCCCGCACCCGGTCGGCTGTCGTCCGCCAAGCACGGTACCAGCCTCGTAGTCGCCGTCCTCGATCGAGGCAGCGCTCGAGAGACACTCACCGATATCAGCGCCCCTATAGTAGGTGGCCCCAAGGGCCATGAGCATCATGAACTCGAAGCCGTCGTCCTTGAAGAATGTCCCCACCGTCACCTCCAACCCCTTTGCCTCCACGTTGCCAAGCATGTGGCGAAAATGCCTCGATGCTCTGCTCGACTGCAACGCTGCCGGCAGTCTCTCATGGGCTCACTGTTTATGCAAGCCGCTGTAGACTGATTGCAGATCGACCTTCGAGAGGGCCGGGGTCATTCCTGAGTAGCTACATATCTTCCCGTATCACTTCCCCCCGACCCTCTCCTCTTTTCCAGAAAACGTCCCATCCGCATTTTTATATTGTGATACAGGTCTGAGCTGCTCCGTTAGCCCTAGGGGAACCCAGATGATAGGCTGAACTTAGGTGGCCGCTGGTGGTAAGCGGAAGGTGTCCCCACTGCCCAGTAGCGTCACGGCTACCGGCTACTGACTGTTGGCGGACGGATGTGGCTTCAAAGAGGTTTCAAACTCTTATATAACAGTGCGAGGGTATGAGGGCTCTTCCACACTCTTGATGATCTAGAGTTGGCTCTTTGAGGTTAAATTATGGCGCGATATACAGAAGGCCGGTTAACATACTTTACAGGCTCGCAATACAACTTTAATATTTAGCGCGCTGATGTAACTACCTACCAATAGAGGGGGAATCGATGAAGAGTTGGAAGGCGCTTCTAGCGCTCGTTCTTACCATGGCAGTGATGATGCTTTCAGCTTCTTTGCCAGCGATGGCTGCTAATAGCAGCAACGCTGAACTAAGAGCTATACGTGAAATTACGAAGGAGTGTAAGGCTGCCGGGCTCCAGAAGGGGACGCAAGATTTTCAGGACTGTGTTAGTGCGGGAGGTCCTTTCTCCGATGGCTCCCCTGACACTTCCGGCGATAACATCGGCGACAGCGGAAGCAGCTAATTCGGCTTTCTCGATAGTTAAGTAACAAGTTCCTTTCCGAATATAAGTAGTGAGAGGAGTTTAGAGAGCTTTACCAGCGGCGCAAGAACCAGTACACCGGGATAGTGAAGGTACTCGAGGACTGGCGAGCTACCAACGGCCTGTATGTCCCCACAGCCCAGGAGCGTGAGGCCGCGGCTATAGAGAGGTTGTTGGAGATGGAGGGGCTAGCCTCTTAGGAGGCCGCCCTTGTTGTGCGCAGGTAAGCACTGCCATAAGATGAGGGCGCCTTAGTCATGGGGTCGGGGATTACTATCAGATACATAGTCCTATAAGCGCTTCCCCGGCCCCTTCTTTTACCACCACCTACTACGTTATCGAAGCTGGGTAGCGGGTGGTGGACAGGAGCGTAGAATAGCTACTAACAGATAGCCTCGTTGGTATCCGCTCTATATAGCGTCCAGCGCTCCAACGAGGGTTATCTTTTATCGACACCCGTCCCCCTCCGAGTACCGCGGAGCTAGCAGTACTCTTCCCAAGGGGGACGGGTGTAACTAACGAGCACGGTGGGTAAGAAGACATCCCTTAGCATGTGGGGGCCGGGTCCTGCATCTCCTCATAGCTTTCAGCCCGGCCCCCTCTCTTTGCCCCTAGGTTTGTAGTACGCCTGCTCTTAGCTCTACAACGCTTAGTGAGGGTCGGGGGTCACCAAATTTCCCTTTTCCCCGGCCCTTTTTGCTGTCCGCTTGCAACGCCTAGGAGCTGCCGATAACTAATTGTTATCGGCAGCTTACGTACCTTACGCGTTACAAGCGCTTGGTTTCCTCAAAAATGTGCCATATGGCCGATGAACTGGACATTGGCTAACGTCAGACTAAAGACGTAAGCTAAGAGAAGGGCCGGGAAGGGAGAACATGTACTAGAACGCCCGAGGAGGTCCGGCCCTTCTCCTTCGCGTGAAATTTCGTTGTCGGCAGCCTGAGCCCGTTAGGCGTTACAAGCGGAAGGTGCTAGAGGTCCTCTAGCTCCTCATCTACGACTTCGCCAAACTCCTCCAGGGTGTCGACGCGGTCGAGCTCTTCGCGGCGTCTTTGATCCGCACTCACTAGGTACATGCTCTCTATCGAGCGGTCCTCATCTAGCCAAGCTTGGCCCTCCCGGTACGCCAACTTCCAGTCGTTGTGTTTGAGATCATGGCTTTCGTGCCTGCCGTCCTCCCAGTTCACCTCTATGTGTATCGTTCCTTCTTCTTTTTGCACTTTGGTCACTCCTTCTCGGCACGTAGGCCATATGGCACATCTTATGGCAAAAGGACAGGCTCGCTTCTCGCGGGACACCCCGCACCTAAGATAGTGCAAGACCTATTACAACCTAGAAAGGATCTCAGAACGCGTATCCGTAGCATACCCAGGCTAAGTTCAA
The DNA here is from genome assembly GCA_019247245.1 of Rubrobacter sp. Lineage (GTDB taxonomy): Bacteria > Actinomycetota > Rubrobacteria > Rubrobacterales > Rubrobacteraceae > Rubrobacter_F. The sequence continues at coordinate 8,042 of JAFAPF010000349.1, forward strand.
GTTTCGTAGGGTATATAGTCAGAATAAGAGGACTACTGGCTATAGCTATGGAGTCACCGGATGCTTTACCTAAGCGAGGTTCTTAACTTGCCGGTTATAGATGCTCAAAGCCGGACTCTGGGCCGGGTTGCTGACCTCGCTGCACGTCTTGGGGCCTACACATACCCTTACGTCTCTCTCATCAGGGTCAACACCGGACGCAGATCTCATCGCTATGTATCCTGGAGAGACGTACTAGCCTTTGAAGCTACTCAAATCATTCTCTCCCGGGGAGTGGCTGATTTATCGCCGACGCAGCTGGAAGATGCGGATGTCCTGCTATCCAAGAACGTCTTGGATAAGCAGATAGTGGACCTCGAAGATCGCAAGCTCGTGCGGGTCCAAGATGTTCAACTCGCTCGCACAGGCCATGCTCTTCAGGTCTTAGGGGTAGATATCTCAGCCAGCGCGTTGGTACGACGGCTCGGCTTCAAGCACCTTGCAAATGCCCTCGCTCGCCGGTTCCCACCTCCGGCGGTAGAGTGGCAGGATGTAGAGCTCACTGATTGGCGTGACTCAAACCTTAGGCTCAGGTTTCGGAAAGCGGCTCTAAACCGGCTCCATCCAGCGGACCTAGCCGAAATTGCTGCCTCGCTCTCTTCCGAAGAGCGCAAAATTATGCTGGAGACTTTGCCAGACGAAGTGGCCGCTGACACGGTGGAGGAGATGAGCCCCAAGCTACAGGTTTCCGTGGTCGATTCTCTGGATGGTAAGGAGGCTGCAGGGCTCGTCGAGGAGATGGACCCCGATGACGCTAGCAGCCTTCTAGAGGACCTTCCGCAGGAACGCGCCCAGGAGATACTCTCCCTCCTGCCACGTTCGGAGGCCCAGGAGCTTGAGGAGCTACTCTCCCAACCGGAGGATTCGGCCGGAGGGCTTATGACCCCCGAGTACCTCTCGGTACGACCACGTGCGCTAGCACGAGAAGTTATTGAGGGATTCAGAAACCCGATCCCTGAAGGGGAGCACACTTTCTATATCTACGTAACCGATGAAGCCGGACACCTATGCGGTGTCTTCTCGTTGCGAGACCTCATTCTGGCCGATCCGGAAATCCCGGTAGAGGAGTTTATGACGCATGGTTTAGTGTATGTTTCTCTCGACGCTAAAGAGAAGGAGGTTGTGTGCAAGATCATGAAGTACAACCTCAAAGCTATCCCCGTAGTTGATGATGAGAACGGGCTTAAAGGCATAGTCACTATCGACGACGTTATAGACCTTGTAGGCCCTAAGGACTGGAGACAAGAAGGCACCCTGTTTTCTTGACCTGAGAAGCCGTTGTAGACGCCCATTGCATACACCATAATTGGGGCAGCTCCTTAATATTAGAGCCAGAGCCTAGCGTTTTTATTTAGTCGACCAAAGAACGATTGCCTTGCGGCAACTTGTGGCCCATGCCTGAGGACTTATGGTATAAAGCATTTTGCAAGCCATTCGCACCTCGTTAGGTGAGGTAGCTGCACGGACATAGGCCACTGACCCCACCCGTCGAGAGACGCTCCGGGTCAGATCAGGTCTCCCCGGGAAGAAGGGGTGATCCAAAGTGGCTGAGCCTTTTAGAGTTCTAAGCCGTGTAGCGCCAAAGCTCAAACGAGTGGGGGTGCACCAGGTTGGCAGATTACTCTGATTCCTGGCGAGCCTGAATCACCCATCAGGCGCCATCCCCACAGTGGGGCGTGTGGGAATGGGTAAAGCGCTAGGAGGTAGCTATGGACGACGATCCACGAAGTAGCAAACCCTCCGCGCACGCCTGCTCGGGGATCACCTCAACCCCTTCTTAAATCGTTGACCTGACCTCTGGCAGGGTGCGTGGCCGAGAACGCCACCCACTCTGTGATGGAGGTCTTCCCATGATGAATCACAGCGGCATGGGCGTCACGCTGGTGAACCAGCCGGCGCTTTGCCTTGATGAGCGTACAACCCAGATGAATCGCATCTTCGAGGTCGCCAACAACCTAGCTAACGACCTGAGAGAGCATGCGACCGCTTTCAACGAGGTCAGCGAGAAGTTCGGCCCCGAGGCTGCGATGCTGACAGCAGGCGCCGCTGCTCTATCCTCGCCGCACGTTCGTAGCGTACTGCGCTGGGGCGCTGTACGGGTGCTAGCTAGTTTCTT
>JAFAPF010000356.1 GCA_019247245.1 Rubrobacter sp.
AACCGGGTGAATCGTGCGGCCAAGGGAGGGACCGGTGCACCTGCTTAGCCCACTGGCGATCCTCGGGGCAGTACTCCCCTGGGTGTACGCCGTCGCCATCCGCACTTGGCACCTCAAATAGGGCGCCACGGTTGAGGAGATAGGCAAACCGCTGCCAGGCGACGAGTTGGTACCCGACCTTGCGATCGAGTCCACGCGGGCTATAACCGTGCATGCCCTCGTAGACGAGGTATGGCCGTAGCTGTCGCAAATAGGGCAAGACAGCGGAGGCTTCTACAGCTACGAATGGCTTGAGAACTTGGCCGACTGTCGGATGCACAACGCCGAGCGCATCCACCCCGAGTGGCAGCACAGGGAGGTAGGGGAGAGGGTGTTTCTGCATCTCGCCTTCGGGCTCAAGGTCGCCTCCTTCGAACCAGGCAGGGCAATCGTTTTAAGGCTGGGGACCGAAGCTTCTCATAATTTGAGAACGCACAGAGTTGAGTGGTCCTCGCCTGGTCACTCCACTTGGTGGGGTATTCTTGCTCTTACCTGCTTCTATCTAGGATAATGTCCATGAAGCGTTCGCGATTTAGGCTTACAAGCCCGCCCGCCTTCTGGGCTAGCATTTCTGGTGCCGGATCTAGGGCAACACGTTCTATATCTATGTGAGGGCCCATCAATAACGAGGCAATCTCTCCTGCGCTGCTTTCCCTGACATGCCAACTTTTACTTACCCGCCCCAGTATGCGGAACAACTCAGCCTCTTCTTGGAAGCTAAAGGCTGCCAATGCTTGTTCACCAGAGGATAGGCCGATTGTGAGCGCTCTTAACCGGCTACGGTTACACTTAGTGATGATCCAGTACCGTCGACGTGTGTCTTGTCTTTGTGTCGGCGACTGCTCCAGTAGTTGTGCGTTGCTCACAGCAGGCCACTCTTCTACCCCCCAACAGTTTTCCAAATCCTTATAACTCTGTTACGGGACAAAGGATGTAAAGTTTCCTACACTACTTCGAACCATAAGCTCAGGTCGTTTGTGAGAAGCTTTAAGAAAGGTACTCTACTCCCCAGACGTGGATTACGAGCCCTTAGGCCGATCCTCTTTACTTCTTAACGGGAGATAGTGCGCTACACCAGCGCGAGTTGGAGAACCGACGGTACACTGGTCCTCGTGAGCGAGCCTGATAAGAGAGTAGCGCCTGCGGTTCCTAAAGGTAGTCTGCGATTTAGCACATGGCTACCTGACGAGGCTAATACGCAGGGCGGATGTAGCCAAGAGGTTGGATCTTAGCGTAAACCAGCGGACGGGATTTGACGAATTTATGGTCATTGCCCAGTACTTTAGCGATTTGGGTTACATCCACACCTTTGAAGGAAGCACCAACCTTTGAAGGAAGCACCAAGGAATATAAGGAGTGCGGCATGTTTAGAATTACCGAACAAGGCATCAGGGCAGCTGAGAAAAGCTTGAAGGGGTGACAAATACTCCACCTGGCGTATAGCGATAGCTGTTTGAGGCCTATATATTTCGTGTTGATGTGGATCTCTAGAGCCCACTCTACAAAGAAGGGAAATGAGCACACTCACGCAGCAGACCGAGCTTCCCCAGGCGATAGAAAGCTTCATGGAGGCCCGCACGGCGGATGCCCTCTTCGTGGTTGATCCTAGCTACCAGATCGTCCACTGGGATGCTCAGGCCGAATCCTTGACGGGGCTATTGGCCGAAGAGATGGCTGGCAAGCCCTGCTACGAGGTGGTGCAGGGTGAGTGCGATGAGGGTGTCTCATTTAGCGCTCACCTAAGTTCGGTAATGCGGCTGGCTCAAGAGGGAAAATCGGCTCCCAGCTGCGACATGCGCATCTTCACCCGTTCTAGGGGCAGGCGGTGGATTAACGTGAGCACCTTGAGCGTAGAGACCGACGAAGGTCCCTACCTGGTGCACTTGATGCGCGATACTCAGAAAGCTTATGAGACCTTGATGGCCAAGGAGTTGATCCGGATTGCCTCTAAGAAAGAGGGGCCGGCTCATGAGCGTAGGGAGTACCCTCCGGTGCTCATGCCGAGGCAGCTTGAGGTCTTGAAGCTGCTTTCGGAGGGAAGAAACGCCAAGGAGATCGGTAGAAAGCTCTACCTTTCACAGGCCACTGTTCGAAACCACATCCGCTCATTGCTTCAAGCTTTGGGGGCGCACTCGCAAATGGAGGCGTTGGCTAAGGCCCACAATATGGGCCTGCTCTCTATGAGGTCGGGATGATAAGGATACCGACGGGGCAAAGTACTCGGCGATAGTAGAAGGCTATTGGCAAGGGAGGGGAATCGGGCTCTTCGCCTCTAGTTTATGCTCACTTACGTGCGGGTCCTTTGGTTAAAGGAAGAGGAGAACCACAATGAGCATCTTCCCGGAGAAGATCCTACTAGCAACAGATGGCTCTGAAGATTCAATTCTAGCGTCTCGAGTGGCGACTGAGCTTTCTAGTACAACTGAGTCGGAGCTGCATGTAGTTCACGTCAGAAGTACTCTAGGCCAAGCTCCTGGCTACTACACTGGTCCACATGTAGAGGGAGTTGACCTGCAAAGGCTTGACACAGAGGCTCAGAGGTTGCTAAACGCTCAGGTGGAGCGGATCGAGAGTGCTGGAGGACTCGTGAGGCAAGCTCACCTCAAGGTAGGAAGGCCCGATGCAGAGATTGTTACCTTGGCTGAGGAGCTAGGTACTGACCTACTAGTGGTGGGCAGTAGGGGAGAGGGCGGAATGAGAAGAGCCCTAATGGGGAGCGTCTCCGATTCGGTAGTCCGGCATGCTCATTGTCCGGTTTTGGTTGTGCGCAGAGAAGAAAAGGTTGAAGAGGTGGGGGCCCTCTTCCCAACGAAG
>JAFAPF010000363.1 GCA_019247245.1 Rubrobacter sp.
TAGCATCACGCCACCTTCTCCGGGTAGGGCAGCATGTACGTGGCCGACCTCCTCGCGCAAGCCCTCAGGCTTCTCATCCACCCGGCGCACCTCGACCTCCCCCCATAGATCGTAGCCACGCGAGATGAGCCCAGCCTCCTCGAGCCCCCCGAGGAGGGAGCCCGCCACGTCTGGCTCTATACCGCTGAGAGCGCTTAAAGAAGCTTGCGACATGTTTACCCTTCCTGCGTTCGCCGCTCTGGAGAGAGCATAGAAGAACGACCCGACCTCGTCGGGGTCCGCAGCGTTGATGGTGATCAGACGCTTGCGCCGCCCAAGATCGGCTCCTCGGTATAAAATGATGCATTCACCCGGCTGCCCGTCACGTCCTGCGCGACCGGCTTCCTGGATATAGGCCGGGAGGCTCCCAGGAACGCTCCCGTGGATCACGAAGCGCACGTTTGGCTTATCTACTCCCATCCCGAAAGCCACCGTGGCGACTACCACAGATAGCTCGTCGGTCATGAAGCGTTCTTGCACATTCGAGCGTTCTATCGCGTCCATCCCCGCGTGGTAATGAGCCGCATCCACCCCGAAGCGCCTGAGGCTCGCCGTCAACTCCTCGCACTCCTTACGGGTGGTACCGTAAATTATGCCCGGGGGTGGGGCGTTCCGGATGACACCCAAAATCAGGGGCAACTTGTCTTTCTTCTCTTTGGCGGGTAGGACGCGGTAGGTGAGGTTCGGCCGGTTAAAGCTGGTGACCACGACTTTGGGCTTACGCATCTCCAGCGAGCGTAGGATGTCCCGTCGGACATGTGGAGTCGCAGTTGCCGTGAGGGCTAAGACCGGCGGGCTGCCAAGATCCCTTACAGCACGGGGTAAAAACAGGTAGTCCGGTCGAAAATCGTGCCCCCACTCGGAGATACAATGAGCCTCATCTACCACAAAGAGGCCCACTCCAACCTTGCGGAGGGTCAAGACAAACTCCAAAGACCGGAGGCGCTCGGGCGCGACATAGAGCATAAGGATCTCTCCGGTACAGACCTTGCGTTCGACTTCCCACCGCTCCTCCGGCGAGAGCCCGGAGTGTAGTGTAGCCGCTCCTTCTACCGAGTTCTGGAGGAGGGAATCCACCTGGTCCTTCATCAGCGAGATAAGCGGCGAGACGATCACTGTGAGGCCCTCCTTCATGAGGGCTGGTATCTGGTAGCAGAGGCTTTTGCCTCCCCCTGTAGGCATGACAGCCAGGGTATCCCGTCCCTCGATGACAGCGCGAATCACCTCTTCTTGGCCGGGCCGAAACGAGTCGAAGCCAAAGATTTCCTTTAGAACTGTGAGCGGCATGAAAGTAATGATAAGCCGTCAGCTATTAGCTTTCAGGCCTCGACTTATTAGCAAGAAGCTGTCAGCTTTCGTACGTGAGAGGTGTAACATACTGCAAACTACCGAGCGTGCCTCTTCAGAGAATACTGAGAGCCAACGTTACTCTTCCTCAGATCCAAGTGTAAATTTGGGAATGGGCTCAAGATGTTGGAGCTGGCCGGGATGACGCTTGCGAGGTTGTTCGGGTGGCTCATCTTGGTTGGGCGGGCCTTCTTCAGCGGTATCTAGGATGCTTTCCATAGCCCGTCGCACGTCAGCGCAGGTCTTTTCGTAGGCAAGCCGGAAACCGAAACCAGGGGCGACGAGGGCAGGTATGACCCCGAGGAAGTAGAGGCCGTCGTACACCCCGGCTATCGCCAGTGGAAGAGCTAAGGTGGCGCCGAGGATGCCCCCAAGGGAGAGGTACTCGCCTCGCTGATTGGCAACGTCGGCGGTGAGGTTGGCTGCCGAGCGCCCATAGCCTACATCTTCGACCCTGAGCTCTATAGAGCGGGTCTTCAGCAAGGAGCGATGTTCTGAGAAATCCAGAACGCGACGTATGGCGTCTACGAAGTTCCCTGCATCCCAGAGGGAGCTTGCCTCGGTCTTACGGCGCAGCTTGAGGCCCTGCTCCTGCCGCAGCAGGTCCTCGAGCTGTACACGGGTGGTCTCTGCCGGCCTCTCCACCTCTCTTACGGCTCTCAACCGCGCGGGACCATAGAGCTTGCGCGCCAGCGTGTAGGGCTCGACCGTCTCTTCATGAAACAGTTCGAAGAGCGCCCGTCGCACATCGTGCTCGACTATGCCGACGGTAGCAGCCACCTGTATCAGGACCTCGGGAGAGATAGAATATGCGGAGGTGGAGCTTCGCCGACGGGCGCTGAGCTCAGCGGCCCGGCGTAGGACCATCTCCGCCTCGGCGGGAGTGAGCCGCTTCTCGATCTTCGGGTGCACGGTCAAGGAGCGCTCACCTTCGACCTTCCCCAATGCTTGCTGCTAGGACCTTCGGAGTATCCTTCAGGTACGACCAGCCTGAGAGAAGCGTGAGCACCGTAGCGACGAGCATAGCCCAGTAGCCTACCTGTGTGTAGCCGAACAGGAGGATGAGAATAGCGATGCTCTGGGACACCATCTTGGCCTTGCCCCAGTTGTTCGCAGCTACCACCTTGCCAGCTTCGATCGCCACCATACGAAGGCCTGTCACGATAAATTCCCGCATCGTCATGATCGCGGCCATCCACGGCACCATCGAACCTTCGGCAACGAAGGCGAAGAACAGCATGACCACGATTACCTTATCGGCAATCGAGTCCATAAGCTTTCCGAAGGCCGTCACCTTGCCACTCCTGCG
>JAFAPF010000010.1 GCA_019247245.1 Rubrobacter sp.
ACTTTTCCCAGACGTTGCCAGTCGATGGCATCCGACAAAGAATGGAGACCTCACACCCGAGCAGGTGGTAGCAGGTTCACACCAGAAAGTGTGGTGGCGATGTCACAAGGGACCTGACCATGAGTGGGAAGCCAAGATCGCAGACGAGTGCGCCAGGAGACGAGGAGTTGGCTGTCCATTTGTTCCGGGAGACGGGTCTCTGTCACTAACTCCCTCGCTGCTCGCTACCCTGAGCTCGCGAAGGAGTGGCACCCTGAGATGAATGGAGACCTTACTCCCAACAATATAGTTGCGGGTAGCGGTAGGAAGGTGTGGTGGCAGTGCCCCAAGGGGCCCGATCACGAGTGGCAGGCGAGCCTTGATCAACGCACGAGGGCAGGAGTTGGCTGCCCATTCTGTGCTGGAAAGAGGGTTTCGGTTACCAATTCGCTCGCCACACTTTTCCCAGACGTTGCCAGTCGATGGCATCCGACAAAGAATGGAGACCTCACACCCGAGCAGGTGGTAGCAGGTTCACACCAGAAAGTGTGGTGGCGATGCTCTAAGGGCCCTGACCACGCATGGGAGAGAAGCATCGTAGCAGGTCATACGGCGGTAGGGGCTGTCCGTACTGCGCTAGGCAGCAGGTTTCAGTAACTAACTCACTGGCTGCCCTCTATCCGGAACTTGCTGCTCAGTGGCATCCGACGAAGAACGAAAATCTCACCCCCGAGCAGATAATAGCAGGGTCGAAAAGAGAGGCCTGGTGGTTATGTTCTGAGGGGCCCGATCACGAATGGGAGGCACCCGTTGGTGAGCGGACTGGCGGCAACGGTTGTCCATACTGCCGTGCACTTCGAGTCTCCGTTACCAACTCTCTGGCTAGCCTGCACCCAGAGCTAGCCAAGCAGTGGCATCCAACCAAGAACGGTGATCTCTTTCCAGAGCAGGTGGTAGCAGGATCGCATCAGAAGGTGTGGTGGCAATGTCCTAAGGGGCTTGACCACGAATGGGAGGCAAGCGTCGTTAAGCGTACACGCGGCGGTAGAGGCTGCCCATTATGCAACCAAGGATGGACCCTGGCAGTAGTTCGGAGCTTTGTTACATCTCTCAAGGACCATCTGCCCTCACTCACCCCGGCTGAGCTTTATGCGATCTTTCAGCAACGAGGGCTGCTCCAAACAACGGGCAAAAGCCGTGCTTTTGTCAAAGCACTTGCAACGGGACGTTTCCCCCAAACGGAGATCGAGAAGTTCGCTGAAGGCAAGCCCTCTCTCGTCGATGAGTTCATTGAGGACTCGACCCAGAATCTTGAAGCACAAGAAATAGGCGGTAGAAGTCCTCTTTCTGGGGATTGCGCAGATGCCACAGATGGAACCTCTGAGAACGTAAGTGCGCCTATCAAAGACGGTTTCGGCGATGAAGTAGATGAGGTAGTTAACGAGACGACAGATGCAGATGAGCAAGAGCTTCCGGTTGTCGAGACTAAAGAAGCACTGACAGCGCTCGACTACGCGGTTGTGTCCTCTGCTGACGAGGAGGCTATCGAGTTTCTGCTCGCTTCCGCCACAGAGAAGCTTTGGAAGCACGCGTTCCGCAATGAGAAAGACGCCGTTACCCAGGCCGAAGCCTTTAGCGGTGGAGAGTACGGGGAGCGCGTGAGGGAGTGGTTCTTACAAGAATATCGCGAGGCCAAAGAGCTAAAGATCCCAAAAGGTTACGACTTTCGCATCGACGGAGAGCCCACACCGCCTCTTCTGATGCAGCGACTTATCGCTACCCGAGTCCAGAGGGCTAAAAGAGTCGGCAACTGGTCAGGCACGGGGGCAGGTAAGACGCTCTCTGCTGTCCTTGCTAGTCGCGTCGTTGGCAGCGACCTTACCGTCATCTGCTGTCCGAACAGCGTAGTGGATGGTTATGAGACCGGTTGGAGGAGGGAGATCAAAAAGATTTTCCCCGACAGCGTGATCGAGACAAAGACGTTCGAGCCAGATTGGGCAAAAGTGGCTGGTGACGATACAGGCTTCGAAGCTTTGAACGGTAAGGGGGCACCTCGTTACCTGATCCTCAACTATGAGGCATTCCAACAGCCGAACTCGGCAAATTGGATGCGCTCTCTCGTCGAGCGAGAACATATTGACTTCATCGTCGTCGACGAGATCCACTATACAAAGCAGCGCGTTGCCGAGGATGTGTCCCGGCGAAGGCAACTCATTACCGCACTGGTCTCCCTTGCCGCCGAGCGTAACTCCGATCTTCACGTTCTTGGAATGTCAGCAACACCAGTGATCAACAACCTCCAGGAGGGGAAGAGTCTGGTCGAGCTAGTCACAGGCCATAAACACGATGACTTAGAAATACGTCCTACGGTACCTAACTGCATGACCCTTTACCAGCACCTGATGAGGCTCGGTGTCCGATGGATGCCTAAGTACGAACCGGAATATGACGAGCTAAAACCACCGGTAGATTGTCAAGAGTACATAGAAGAGATCCGCTCCCTCGGACAAGGTAGCACCCCGCTTGCTCTAGAGCAGATTCTCACCTGCGCTAGGCTGCCAGTTATACGTGAGCATATCCAGCCCAAGACGCTTATCTACACTCATTACATAAAGGGCATCGACCTACATAAAGGGCATCGACCGTCTTTTGCGAGAGGCGCTTGAAGAAGATGGTTGGAAGGTTGGCTTCTACACTGGAGAAGAGAAGAGCGGCCTAGAGGGATTCTTGTCAGGAGACGTAGATGTGCTCATCGGCTCGAGCTCCATCGGGACCGGTGTTGATGGCCTTCAGCACGTCTGTAACCGCCTGATTGTCAACGTTCTGCCCTGGACAGCTGCGGAGTTCGAGCAGCTAAAGGGCCGCATCTATCGCCAAGGTCAGCGTCAAGACAAGGTGACGATGGTCATCCCCCTTACCTTCGCTGAGGTAAATGGCGAGTGCTGGTCTTGGTGTGAATCGAAGATGCATCGGCTTAGGTTCAAGAAGTCTATAGCCGATGCTGCAGTGGACGGTGTAGTACCCGAAGGACACCTTAGGACACCTGCCCAGGCATACCAGGACGTGATGGCGTGGCTTGAACGCCTCGAAACTGGTGAGACCCAGGTAATCAGCCGCCCGAAGATCAGTGCATCTCTACCAGAGACAGATCCGACCGACGTAGAGTGGCGCAAGCATCGTTACGGTGACTTTTCAAGGATGAACCGAACCTGGAATCAGAGCCGCAGCGAAGTAACCGACAAGCGCCTTCAGGCAAACCCAGAGGAGTGGGTTCAGTACCACACTCTCTATCGGGAGACACGCAAGGAATGGCCGGTGATTCCGTTTGAAGAGATGATTCGCTGGTGCAAGAAGCGAAGCGGATATGTCATTGGCGACTTTGGCTGTGGCGAGGCGAAGTTAGCAGAAGCGGTCTCCGACCGGCACACTATCTACAGCTTTGACCATGTGGCGATAAACGATGATGTAATAGCCTGTGATATGGTACATATTCCACTTGATGATGAAACCCTGGACGTAGCTATCTTCTCGCTTTCTCTGATGGGAGAGAACTTTACCGACTATCTGAAGGAAGCCCACCGCGCATTGAAGCTCGATGGTCAGCTACACGTCATCGAGGCAACCTCCCGCTTCACCGATCGAGATAAGTTTGTTAGGGCTTTGCAAGGGCTTGGGTTCAACGTCTTCCCAGCTCAGGACCTATGGAAGTTCACCCATATTCAGGCGCAGAAGAGCGAGCTTCAGTCACGCGAGGAGATTCAAATTCAGCTTTAGGCTAATACTGCATGCGCTAAGCTCTGCATCAATAGTGTGGCTTTGGTAGGTGATCGTTAAGGTCTCGTCCTAGCTACGTGGGATCTTATTAGGCGCTTTAAGCGCAACTTCTTCGGTTTCAAGCTGCATAGCTATTTTGCTTTGTCTATTGCCAAATTGACTGTCCCGGCAAGCAGCTGAGAACAGCCAAAAGGATATTCTAACCGAAAGCTTCATCCAGGCCATCGACAACGTCTCCGCCGATGCCCTCTACCAAGTGAGAGTATGTGTCCATCGTCTGCGTGATAGATGCATGACCCAGGAGAGACTGAACGATCTTCGGATGCTGGCGCCGTTCGAAGAGAGCGGTGGCGAACGTATGGCGTAAGCTGTGGAAGGTGAAGCCCTGATCCCAGAGCCCAGCTTTCTTGAGCAGCGGCTTGAACTCCCGGTAGTAGAGGTTGTTGTGGTCCGTGGGCCTACCAACCCGGTTGGGGAACACGAGGTCGTGGTCGTGCCACTCAGGGGCGGACAACCTCTCTTCGTTCTGCCTCATCTGTGAGCCTTGAGGGTAGAGATCACCGTCTTGTTAAGCGGCACAGAGCGGCGACTGACCTGATTCTTCGAGGGACCGAAGGCGAGCCCACTGTCTGTGACTTTTAGTGAACGCATCACGGAGAGCTTGCCTGCCTCCAAATCTATGTCTGACCACTTTTCTATGTCCTTCAGCCAAGAAATTGGAGCAGGTCGGCATCGTCCCTTCCATGGTCCGGGTGGGTTCTGCTCTGGACAACGCCATCTTTTGGAGAGCTTGGTGGCAACGCTCAAATCCGAGCTTGTGAGTAGAGTGCGGTTTCCCAGCCGAGGGGCGGCCAAAAGAGGAATCTTTAAGTATCTATTAGAAGCCTTCTACAACACGCGGAGGCTACATTCCTCACTCGGCTATAGAAGCCTGGCAGACTTCGAAGAGGATACAATGCGAAAAGCTAGCGCGGCGTAAGGTAAACGTGTCCGTATGTGACCAGGGGAATTCCAAGGTCTACCGAATCCTCACCTCTCTGTCCTTAAACAGCCTCCGATTTCGGTACCTTGACGAACATAGAAGCATCACTTTCACGGAGGGCAACAAGTAAGCCTCTTTAGCAGTTCGCGATTACGTTGCCGACCTGGAAGTACAATTCACACCGCTGGGTCTGCTGCTGTCAAAAAGATATTGGGTCAATATAGCCGCGAACGCAGACCGTTCTCGGGCGGCGTCGAATGCACCGTTCGCGACGTTCGGTTACCTACGTGTTGTCCGCCTACTAGTTATATGTCTATGTATTTGCCCGCGAGTCCACCTAACGGACAGGCACAAACCACGCATTTCGTGGTGGTGGATCGAGAGGGTATCGTGGTCAGTGCGACGTAGAGCTTGGGCGACATCTTCGGGAGCAAGACGATGCCGCAAGGGATAGGTATCTGGCTCAACGGCGCTATTGCGTAGCTACGTTTCGAACCTACCGCAGGGAATGTCTTTGGTGTATTTCCTGGACGCCAAAGCCTCTATGCGCTTTGTCCAATGCTCGTCATGAGCGATAGGATACCCTAGGTCCCGATACAAACCCCCGGAAGTCGTACCATCACGCAAACGACACCGCAGATGCTGATCATCATGATCCATTTCAGTATGGGCATCTAGCAAGCGATTACCGCTCCCCGTGTAAGTCATTCGTCCCCAAACGCGCTCGTGGGTGGGACTGGTATACCGCAGGCGGTTCGTAACGGGCTGTCAGTACTGGGCCACAACGTACAGGTAGATGAGCGCAGGCTGGGCAACGCCCACGGTCTGATCATCGAATATGGCTCTGAAGACAAACCGGTTCGTTTCACAGGAGGCGCCGATCCGAGAGGCGAGGAGGGCTGTAATCGGGTATTGAGCTCATCTTGATTTTCGGGGAGCACACGTGCTTACGCCCGTAGCGCACGGAATAAGGGCAGACCAAGACGGCTGTTATAATCCCGGTAGGTTTTCATGCTAGCGAGAGTGGTGGAATGGTAGACACGCTAGATTTAGGATCTAGTGCCCTCGGGCGTGCGGGTTCAAGTCCCGCCTCTCGCACAACGCCTGTAGCGGCTGAGCAGATTGGGTTGGTCGAGAAGAGTTGGGTGTATGGCGGCTAACGTTACGAAGCTAGAGGACAACAAGGTTCGTATTGACGTTGAGGTTCCCCCAGAAGCGGTCAGGAAGGGTGTCGAGGCGAAGGTCCGCGAGCTAAAGCGTAAAGTCCGGGTGCCGGGCTTTCGTCCGGGTAAAGCACCCCGGCGCATGATCGAAAATCGCCTCGGCCGAGATTATATCTATACGGAGGCACTGCAGGAAAGCTTGCCGGCTTGGTATTCGAGTGCGATGGTCGAGAACAACCTGCACCCGATAGACAGACCGGAGATCCACTTCGACAACCCTTTAGATGAGCAGAAGGGCTTTAAGTTCTCGGCGACAGTCAACGTACGCCCAGAAGCGAAGCTTAATGAGTACAAAGGCTTGGAGGTGCCCCGGCGGGAGGTCAGGAT
>JAFAPF010000016.1 GCA_019247245.1 Rubrobacter sp.
CCTTCGAGGATTAGGGGTGCCGAGGGTTCACCATATCCCCTCATCTAGCCATGCAGAAGAAGTTCGCGGTATCTTCCGCATATGGGCGATGTGTATGCCCGTTTGCAGGTGCCCGTTTGCAGGTGCTTCATGTCGATTCTATTCACCGTATCGCCGTCGAGCGGCTCGCTATCGAGCGCGTCGCAAGCACCGGCGCGGGCCGTGCCCAAAAGCGCACCGTTCAGCGCTACTATGATCAGGAGGATCGCTGGCGGACAATCCAAGGCACCGCCTACCAGCGCCACCCGACGCGTCAGCGGGATAAGCCTGCCTCAGCAGCCACGACTCAGATCGACCGTTTGTCAGCGGAGAGGGTGCAGTCCACTTCTCAGCTTCCGTACCCGCGATGCCGCGCGCGGTCGTCCTTTTTTGACCCAAAGCGCATAGAGGCATATGGCTATGACGAGGGCAGTCCCTAAAGAAGCGATAGGCGTCGCCCGGGCGAGGTTCATCACTAAAAACGAAGGCGACCACCAGCGAACCCACAACGAAGGACGAACGACAACATCTTACCCTCTCGGTACGAGAACGCGACCATAACGAGGATACCCGCTTGGAAGCTCAAAAAGACCGAGACCGCATAGAAGAAAACGTGCTCTTGTTCGTCCACCAGCGCTGTCAGGACGACTGCTGCCGCCAGGACGCCCTACGAGCACGCTCCAGTAGGGTGTATGGTAACGGTTTGTCAGACCGAGCAACTCGGGCAAGATGTCGGTGGCTTCGTCATCCTCTACCCTCTCCCGCGCCAGAGCTTTTAGCAGCCCTGGGCCTGCCCGGAACGCCGAGGAACTCGCTGCGACCAGCAGCAAGACCATGACAGCCTGAAAGACAGCAAACAAAGACCCGTTGACGCTCGCCCGTGCTATCTCCGGTCAGGGTGCTTTGGCCGAGTGGGAGCCCGATGGTGAGCCGTACCGCCAAGATGGTGAAGCCCACGGTCAGGCTACCGACGATCAGGAGGGTCCCCAGGAGGGAGAGATGGCCGAAGCGCTTTCGCCCATCGTTATCGAGCTGCCCGAGCTGTGCTATCACCGTGGAGGATGCTTCTACCCCCGTCGCGAGCGCCATCGCAACAGGGAAAGCCAACAGTATGGCCCAAAGGGCAGGTCGATCAGGCTGTCCGCTCCCCGCGGACGATCTGACGGGTTCGGCACTCACCCCACCGATAAACACAACCATGATCAAGACTATAAAGGCAACTACAAAGAGGCCGAAAAGGCTCCGAGTAGAGTGCCCGGGCCAGCTTCGCCAAACGGCGAGGAAGCGGGAGCATAAATCCTGCGGCTTCTGGTCGCTTTACTCTGCCTTCATACCATCAGCCAATTTACTCTTCCCTCTGAGAAGCCAGTGTTTAGCTGTAACCGTCTAACTTGGTCCGCTCACCATGAAGAGCTACTGTTGACCCTTGTAAGGCTTGGCGGAAACGTAGCGGTTCAGTGTTTAGCTGCTCGGCCCTCCTAGCCGCAGTTCGCCCCGCTCGACCCTCCTGGCAAAGTTCTCAAGGTCCTCCCGCAGCTCACGCTCGGGGTTCGAGATGGCATCGGCCACAACCTCCCCGACCCTGCCACCGGGTGGATCAGCGTAGTTCATCGTTACGTCTATGCGCGTGCGATCAGGGCCAATCTCCTCAAAGCGTACCTGTCCTGAGGTATTGATTTCGCCTTCTTCGCTGTTCCACGCGATACCGCGATCCAGGCTCATCTCGGTGGTCCTAGCATCGTACTCGACCTCTGTGCCTAGGGGACCCTTTACCCGCCAGTGGCTTGTAACCTGGCCAGTCATGCGAACCTCCTCGATGTTTCGCATGATGTCGGCCAGGTTTTGGAAATTGGACCAATACATGAAGACATCCTCGGGCGGAGCCTGAACTTCTATGCTCTCGTTTACGCGCTGAACCATAGTCTCTTTTCCTTTCGCTCACGCTACTTTACGTTGCAAGTGGAGATACCCTCTAAAGCGCAATAGCTAAACTCGCTCTGGGCTCATAGCCCTATGAAGTGCCCATGCTCTTAAAAGGGTATGGTCGAGGCTTGACAAAGCTTGCACCGAGAAGGGTACTTGCCGTTGCCTCTACCGTGCCTCGACGTTGTCCCCTAGAAGAACAGAGCACGTCTAGTAATCACACCCCCTTGGGTTATATATCCCCGCTTGGTAAGGTGGTCTGCTACTTCCCAGAACGCTGCTGTGAAACTGTCAAAAGTGGTTCGCGCAACGCTCTAACCGTAGATTTGGTCGGTATAGGAACGGGAGATAGCCTGAAGAGGGACTTTTCAACGACTCGTAGGGCTGCGCTGTAGGCACCTTCGAGACTTTTCAGACAGTTTCGCATTGGGGATGTTCACCCGCTTCATTGTGCGTTCCCTAATACCCGTATTAGGTGGGTTCTAGTCGCGGCAGAAACAATCAGGATAAAACAGCTTACCTATGTGGGGGCAGGTTGCCTCCACCACAGTTCTCCAGAACATAACTCAGGTGTGTATCTCACCCGATGTGACCGTTTCCCTTCTGCAGGCCCCTCCTAAAACGTCGTCTGCTGCTCAACAAAGAGGTCTCCTAAAGTGGAGGAGGGTCCGGTGGCTCTATGACGTGATCCCTCGAAAGCCGGGCTAGGCCCTTGAGCATCTCAAGAACCTCTTCCGTCCTCTTTTCTTCTCGCTGCGTGTTACCATGGATGTCGAACTTTTGAACGTCCCACATCTCCTCTAGCCAGCGCAAGTAGCGTTGGTTATCATCCATTGTCAACTCTCCTGCAAGCGGCTGCAAACATCACACACTAAGCGCCACGGGTTGTGGGTCGGGGATAGTGTATGCCAACATATCGCAGTATTGCAGACTCTACCAAACAAATCCCAGCTAAAGATACTGTGTCAATAGGGGCTGCAGCCTCTACACGAGTCTTCGGAAACATAAGACACTAGAGCATAAAGAAGTGCCGGGGTTGATAGGTACTCCGGCGCTATCAGCTTTTCATAGATCGGGAAACGTCAGGATCTTCCCTATCTCTCGGTGCTTGAGACCGTCAACATTCATCAGTTCGGTCGTGCTCACGTCCCGCTGGGCTTTCTTCGCTTTACTCACGAGGTTCGTAACCGAGATGCCAGCTCGCTTCTGGGGACGAGTTGGCGAGCATTTAAGACGTCAGCAAAGACGTCAGCAATATTTAAGAACTTCGAGCGCGGTGATCAATATTCCGCCCGAGAACGTACGCTAAGCTCTATGGTGCCGAAGAGGCCAGGACGCCGGGTATCCTCGCTCCTCTGCTTCACGCCGGCTTCGTCGAA
Organism: Rubrobacter sp.; assembly: GCA_019247245.1. GTDB lineage: Bacteria > Actinomycetota > Rubrobacteria > Rubrobacterales > Rubrobacteraceae > Rubrobacter_F. The sequence continues at coordinate 3,321 of JAFAPF010000016.1, forward strand.
GCGTGACTCACATCCCCGATTGCTCCCCCGGTTGTGCTGATCTCCAGCAGCAGAGTAGGACACTCCAGGGGCAACCTCGACTAGCTCCTACAATGTAGAGTCTCTCCTGGGAAAGCTGTGCTTGTTCAACATGAGATAAACCGAAGAACCAACTATTATGCTAAACATAACGTAACGCGCGCAATACATCACCATTTATCGGTGGGTGACGCTTTATTGTTCCTATTCAGCTCCTGATGAGCAGAGGCGGGGCGCGAGGACATCACCTTAAGGGATGCGCCGGGCTTTGCTCGATGCCATTATTGGCTTGTTAGAAAAAGGGTCGAGCGAGGAGGAACTCTGCATGTCATCTTCAAACCTTATTCGGTGGAGCGGGCTGGCAGCTGTGGTAGCCGGGGGGCTGTTTATAATCGTAGCCCTTATCGACCTACTCGTCTTAGGCTTTGGTCAAAACTTCACCCCGTCCGGCTTGCTCTTTCGATCCGCAGTATCAGGAATCGCAGGGGCGCTGGTTGTGTTAGGGCTGGTTGGACTGTACGCCTACCAGTCGGAGGCTACAGGCATACCCGGGATGATCAGCGTCCTGATGATCTCTGTTGGTACAGTAATGGTAGCGCAGGGCTTTATTTGGCTTGCTTTGCTCACCGATCTGGGATGGATTTTGTTCGGGGCGAGCTGTCTGCGTGCCAGGGTCTATCCGCGCATATCCACCCTATTGATAATCATCAGCGCGGTGATCGTTGGGGTGTCCAGTCACCTGATCAGTGCCCTTGTAGTAGGAGGGCCCGGCGGTATCCTGGCGTATACGGGCATAGGCGCCAGCATCGTCCTCTATGGCGCCATAGCCTGGCTAGGTCTTATCCTCTTGGCGAGGTGAGTTTCAAAACACAAAAAATAGAGAGCTACGCTTCCATACTTGCTTGGGCAAGCGTATGTCCGAAATGGAGTGGAGCTGGTGTAGGTAATGGGCCTTCATACCCTCCTACATGGTCAGAAAGCACAAAACACCCTGAGCTACGATTCCGCGCCTTGCTGACAGGCATGATGCCAGATATGTACCTCGAATGGGTGGCGGGTTAGAGTGCCGAAAACTGTTTTAGAAACCGCGGCAGCCCCTACGGCAGCCCCTAAAGTGGGTGGTACATAGGGTACATAGTAGTAGGCGACAACTCATCCACCCCTTATGGCGGATCTAGCAGAGCTACTCAAACCTGCACATCTTATCCTAAAATGTATGAACGGAGCAGTTGAGTTGGTCCTTCTGGCAAAGTTTGCGCTTGTGCCAAGGGACCGACATTCCTTAATGGCACAACGAACAGCTGGCGGTTTGGCCCCAATTCCTGAAGCCGAGCAAGCTTCCGAATACGCGGCAAAGGACATCGAGCAACGACTCCCCAACTTCGATCGCTAATCTAAAATGTAACGAAAGGAGACGCAGTGCGGGGCGCTACGAAGAGATGCCTGCACCAATAGCTTCGATGAAAAGTAGATCAGATAGTAAACCTGAGGATACCAAACGAGTATGTAATACACCTGGATGCGACACGAAACTTAGAGCGGTTTTCATAACAAACGCGATGGGCAACGCGTCGTAGCCGCAGTGCTCAAACCATCCCAAAGCATCCCGACGGCTAACCGTATCGAGTGCCCTACCCACATCCTTCCAGTAGAGCTTCGTAGCTGCCAGCTGCGATCCGGCCTAGGTAGTAGGATGCCCTTATCCTTCGAGAGAAGGCTTCTTCGATGGGTGAGAAGTCCGCTCTGAGTAAGGCGCTCTAAGAACAACACACTAGCTCTCCTGCT
>JAFAPF010000024.1 GCA_019247245.1 Rubrobacter sp.
CAAACCGCGCTCCCTTCGGAAGCTTATGAGGCAAACTCTATCCCCCGGCCCTCCAGGACTTCTCCGATGCGACGCGCATCGCACCCCTCCTTCCGCAACACGATGAGGGCCTTCTCTACCTCGTCCTCCGGCACCATGACGCAGAAACCCACGCCGAGGTTAAAGACTCGGCGCATCTCCTCTACGGAGATATTGCCCAGAGAGCGAATTAGCTTGAAGATAGGTAGCTCTTCCCAGGAGCTCGAGTACACGCGCGCTCCGAGTCCTCCAAGCGCACGCGGTAGGTTGCCAGGGAGGCCCCCACCGGTAATGTGTGCCATCCCGTGCACCTCCACCTTTGCACGGAGGGCAAGAATTTCGCGCACGTAAGCCCGGTGCGGCTCCAGATACTCCTCTCCGACCGTACGGTCGAAGCCCTCTGGCACCTCCGAGTAGGAAACGTTTGCGTCTTCGAGCACCCTGCGGGCGAGCGTGTAACCGTTGGTGTGGAGCCCCGTAGAGGGGAGCCCGATCACGACATCCCCGACCTCCACCGCTTCTCCGGTAATCACCTCCACCCTCTCGCAGGCTCCTACACACACCCCAACCACGTCGAAGTCCCCTTCGCCGTACAGGCCCGGCATCTCTGCCGTCTCACCGCCAACGAGGGCAACTCCCAGAGAGCAGCAGGCTTCAGCCGCTGCCCGCACTATCTCAGCAACATTCTCAGGATCGAGTCTGCTGCTGGCCACATAGTCGAGAAATAGTAGCGGGCGAGCACCGGCAGCCAGGACGTCGTTGGCGCAATGGTTGACGATGTCGGCCCCGATAGAGTCATAACGCTGGAGAGCTTTCGCGACGAGCACCTTGGTGCCGACACCATCTATACTAGAGGCGATGACCGGCTCGGTGTAACCTAAGAGGCCATAAAGACCGGCAAAGCCGCCCAAAGGTGATACGACCTCTAGGCCATGTGTGCCCTCGACGGAGTCGCGAATCATCTTCGCGGCCGCCTGGCCCCTCTCGATAGAGACGCCCGCGGCCTCATAAGAGAACCCCCCAGGCACGCCTACCTCTTCGCCTGGGCGCCGGAGGTCGCCTCTGGGAACCCTGCCGGGATCACACCCTCCAGGGCGAACTTGGCGGCGCTGCCGGGGATGGGGTATTCACCATCGAAGCAAGCGCGGCAGAGACTGCTCTTCGGTTGTTCAGTGGCTTTCGTCATGCCCTCGACGGAGAGGTACGCTAGCGTGGTCGCCCCAATCTGCTCGCGTATCTCCTCGACAGTGTAATTAGCGCCAACGAGCTGGTTCTTTGTATCCATGTCGATGCCGTAGTAGCATGGTCCTGTAATCGGCGGCGAAGAGACGCGGAAGTGTACCTCCATAGCGCCGGCTTCGAAGAGAAGCCTCACAAGCTTACGGGCCGTGTTCCCCCGGACGATAGAATCGTCTATCACCACGACCCGCTTACCTGCGATGACCGAGGGTAACGGGTTAAGCTTCAGGCGCAGGCCCAGCTGGCGCATACCATCCGTCGGTTGTATGAACGTACGGCCCACGTAGCGGTTCTTTATAAGGCCCTCCGCAAACGGTATCCCGCTGCGACGCGAATACCCAACGGCCGCCATAATCCCGGAGTCCGGTACCGGGATAACCACATCGGCCTCGGCGAGCGCCTCCTCTGCGAGCATCTCACCCATCTTCTGCCTAGCGTCCGCTACCTCCTCACCATCGAAGCGAGAGTCGGGGCGGGCAAAGTACACGTACTCGAAGACGCACAGAGCACGCCGTGGACTCTCCACCTGATAACTTTTCAGACCCGCATCGTTTATCACAACGACCTCACCTGGCTCGACATCCCTTAAGAAGCGGGCACCGATGATGTCTAAGCCGCAAGTTTCGCTGGAGACGGCATAGCCGCCTTCGATCTCGCCGATACATAAGGGCCTGAAGCCGTGGTGGTCCCGGAATGCGACCAGCTTATCCCGGAAGATCATGGCTACCGAGTACGCTCCCTTGAGACGACGCATCGTCTCCTTTAGCGCCTCACCTACCGCATCCGAGTATCCTTTCTCCAGCTCGCCCACAGCACAGGCCGCGATGGCTGCGGTATCGGAGGTGGACTCGAACTCGAAGCCTTCAGCCTCAAGCTCGCGCCTTAAAGCGCCCGCGTTGACCAGGTTGCCATTGTGGGCGACAGCGACGTTTACATCTCCCCGGCCGTGGAATTCGGGCTGTGCGTTCTCCCACGAAGCCGAGCCGGTTGTGGAGTAGCGTACGTGTCCGAGGGCTATGTGCCCACCTTCGAGCGCCGCAAGACGTCGCTCATCGAAGACCTGCGAGACGAGCCCCATATCGCGCAGCGCCACCGTCCGATCTCCGTCGGAGATTGCAATCCCCGCCGATTCCTGGCCTCGGTGCTGCAGCGCGTACAACCCGAAGTAGGCTCGCTGAGCAAGCTCCCCGGCAAGAGTTCGGGAATACAACCCGAATACGCCGCAAGCTTCCTTTGGCTTGCCCGCGTAGTTGTCCAGACAAAAGGTACTTGACGGGAGGTTACCCAAGGTAGCCTCCTTCCGGAGCGTGTCGCTCGAACAGGTCTCGCTCGTAAGCTTTTCCGAGCTCGCTTAACTCTAGGTCCACGAGCCTTGACAGCTTTAATCTGTTTCCACCAGTGTAGCCGATTCGGGTATAGTGTACTTCTTCAAGGAGCATCTTGAGTTCTCCCAGCTTCTCCTCTGGAACCGCGAGGAGAACACATCCTCCGACTTCTCCGAAAAGGGCCACATCCTGCCGTCCCTCCGGCAGTAGCCGCGCCTCCACCCCGATGCCTCCTGGAAGCGCCATCTCGGCTAGAGCGACTGCGAGGCCACCACCCGAGAGGTCATGGGCTGTATCCACTACCCCCGCGGAGATCGCACGACGCACCGCGTCGTAGACCTCCTTCTCGGCTGCGAGGTCTGTCCTCAGCGGTGTCCCAGTCACCGATCCGTGCACTATCTCCAGGTACTCCGAGCCGCCCAGGACAGGGCGGAAGTTGCCGATGAGCAGGATCTCATCCCCCCCCCGTTTTATACTGGGCGTAGCACGACAGCCTACGTCCTCGAAAACGCCCACCATGCCCACGGTCGGTGTCGGATAGACGGTCTCCTCCTCGGTCTCGTTGTACAGGCTCACGTTCCCGCTGACGACCGGAGTCCCTAAGGCCTCGCATGCCTCGGCCATCCCCTCTATACAGGCCGCAAGCTGGTAGTAGGGGCCGGCCTTTTCGGGACTACCGAAGTTAAGGCAATCGGTTACGGCAACTGGCTCGGCTCCAACGCAAGAGAGGTTGCGGTAGGCCTCAGCGACAGACGCGACCCCGCCGCCTCTGGGGTCGAGGTAGCAGTGACGGCCCCGACAGTCGGTGGTGACAGCGAAGCCCAGAGCGGTGCCTTTGATGCGTATCACGGCGGCATCGGCACCAGGAAGGATGACGGTGTTGGTGCCTACCTGATGGTCGTACTGCTCGAAGATAGAACGACGGGAGCAGAGGTTAGGGTGGGCGAGCATACGAAGCAATACGGCGTTGTAATCTTGCGGCCGAGAGACCTTTTCGAGATCCAACCTCTTCTGCACCTCTTCGAGATATTCGGGGGCTACCACTTCGCGCTCGTAAACAGGAGCGTCGGCGAGGTAGCGGGCGGGCACCGAACCAGAGACTTCGCCCTCATGCAGAATCCGCAGATCGCCATGTCCGGTCACGCGGCCTATAACGGCAGCACCGAGCTCGAACCGTTCGACGACGCGCAAGACCTCCTCGGCATCCGTAGGCTTGACTATGGCGAGCATGCGTTCTTGGGACTCAGAGATTACGATCTCCCAAGGCTTCATGCCCATCTCGCGCAGAGGGACTTTTCCAATGTCGATCTCGATCCCAACGCCCCCCTTCGCCGCCATCTCGGAGGCCGAAGAGGTGATCCCCGCCGCTCCCAAATCCTGAAGCGAGACAAGAAGGTTCTTTTTGAGGAGATCTAAAGAGCACTCGACGAGCATCTTTCCGGCAAAGGGGTCCCCAACCTGTACGTTGGGGCGCTTCTTCTCGGACTCATCCGTGAGTTCATCCGATGCGAAGGTCGCCCCGTGAATGCCGTCCCGTCCGGTCTTGGCCCCGAAGAGGACTACGAGGTTCCCTTCTCCCACAGCACACGCCTGCAAGAAGTCTTCGGCGCGGACCAGCCCTATGCACATCGCGTTCACCAGAGGGTTCCCAGAATACGCAGCCGCGAACTCGACCTCACCGCCGACGGTCGGCACTCCGATCGCATTTCCGTACCCTCCGATGCCGCGGACAACCTCCCGGAATAGGTAGAGGTTGCGCTCCTCCTCCAAAGGCCCGAAGCGTAAGGAGTCGAGCAGGGCGATAGGTCTCGCTCCCATCGCCAAAACATCCCGGATGATACCACCGACGCCGGTAGCTGCACCCTCGTAGGGCTCGACCGCCGAAGGATGATTGTGGCTCTCCATCTTGAACACGAGCGCCCAGCCTTTCCCCACTTCGATCACGCCCGCGTTCTCCCCCGGTCCCTGAAGAATCCGAGCTCCTTTGTTCGGAAACCGCTTGAGAAGGGGACGCGAGTTCTTGTAGCCGCAATGCTCACTCCACATTACACTGAACATTACAAGCTCCAGATAGTTTGGCACCCGACCCATCAGCTCCAGGATGCGATCGTACTCCAAGTCCGAGAGACCCAGGGAAGAGTAAACTTCTTGTATGCTCAAACTCTTGTCCCCACAAAAGAGAGGACGGACTCGAACACTTTTAGGCCCTCAACGGAACCCAACGTGAGATCTGAGAAGCGCTCAGGGTGGGGCATAATGCCGACGACGTTACGTTCAGCGTTGCAAATCCCGGCGATATCGTTAGAGGAACCGTTCGGGTTGTCGAGATAACGCAGCACGACACGCCCCTCTGCCTCAAGCTCGTCGAGCGTCCAGGGGTCGGCGAAATAGTTACCTTCGTTGTGGGCGACGGGGAGGACGAGCCTGTCGCTCGGCTCGAAGAGCGAGGTCCACGGCGTCTTTATGGTTTCCACCCGCAGGGTGACAGAGCAGCAGAGAAAGCGCATACCAACGTTGCGTAGAAGCGCTCCCGGCAGCAGGCACGCCTCGGTGAGTACCTGGAAGCCGTTGCAGATGCCTAGAATAGGGCCACCGTCCTTGGCAAAGTCTTCGAGAGTAGTCATCACCTTCGAGAAGCGGGCGATAGCGCCAGGTCTTAGGTAGTCTCCGTAGGAGAAGCCGCCCGGAACCACCACGGCATCCACACTTCTGAGGTCGCCGTCGGCGTGCCACAGCTCGACCGGTAGGGCACCCGCTCGTTCTATGGCGAAAAGTGCGTCACGCTCGCAGTTGGAGCCCGGGAAGACGGTCACCCCTACCCTCACGAGAGAACCTCCCACTCGTACTCTTCGATGGTGGGGTTCGCCAGGAGGCGGTGGCACATGCTCTCGATCTCGTCAGCCGACTCGACCTCCATTTCGACGAGGCGTCCGATGTGGACGGTCTTCACGCCCCCGAAGCCTAGAGCCGGTAAGGCACGGCGTACCGCTTCTCCTTGTGGGTCTAGGATACCGCTCTTGGGACGGACAAGGACGCGGATCTTCATCGACTGTTTCCCCTCAATCCATCGTCGTCCGGGGTTGAGCCCCCGTTACCCTACGAAGCATCTCATCGTAGGCCTCCTCGACGTTGCCCATGTCGCGCCGGAAGCGGTCCTTGTCCAGCTTCTCGCCGGTCTCCTTATCCCAGAAGCGGCAAGTGTCAGGGCTAATCTCGTCGGCGAGCATCAACTGCCCGTGGGCGTCACGGCCGACCTCTATCTTAAAGTCTACAAGCACGACACCCTTCTCATCAAAGAAGGGGACCAGGATCTCGTTAACTTTTAGCCCCAGTGTCTCACAGAAATCGAGCTCCTCATCCACCACCCCAAGCTCCCGGAAGTGGTATCGGTTGAGCAAAGGGTCGCCCAAAGTATCGTCCTTGAGGTATAGCTCGACGATAGGGACCTTTAAAGGGGTCCCCTCCTCGTAACCGATGCGCTTAGCCAAGGAACCCGCGGCGAGGTTGCGGACCACGACCTCGACGGGGAGC
>JAFAPF010000061.1 GCA_019247245.1 Rubrobacter sp.
ATCCTCTTCCAAATAGCTACCCGGGTACGAGACAATCTCATCGTCGGGCGTTCCAGGGGAGCGGAACACACGCGTCTCCGGCTCCTCCTCGTCGAAAGCTCTGGGCGAGGTATTTTCGGGAGCGGGCGAGCGTGTCGCGGCACTGCGCTCCTCGTCTTCCGGCAAAACCCGTCGCGTCTCCACGTCCTCACCGCTCCGTGGTACGCGCCGGGTCTCCTCGGCGTCCCCCTCTTCTCCCAGAGGGCCGCGCCTGCGGCGGTCCTCGGCCCTGTCGTGAGGTCTGTCGTCCATCTCTCCCCCTAGTCTTCGTCGTTCACGGTCTCTTCCGCGAGTTGCCCCGCCCTAAGATTCTACCCTGCCCGCCCCCGCGGCTCACCCCTCACGCTACTCAAGAGCACATATCTCGCACCCTTTTTATACGAACGGCCAAAAATGTCGGGCTTCCCAAGGGCCTAGCTTGTACGTGGGGCCGTATCCAGGGCGCGTTTGGCATTCATATCATAGCTCATGTACCATGGCAAGACATCTACGGTAAGGATGCCATCCCGGCAGAAACCCGAGAGAAAGATTGGAGGAGCGGTTGGAAACGGCAACCAAGCAAGACATCCTAAGGCAGGCCCAGGAAGGTAACGTCAAGTTTATCCGGCTATGGTTTACCGACATCGTGGGAACGCTAAAGAGCTTCTCGATAACGGTTGGTGAGCTTGAGGACGCTTTAGAGGGGGGGATGGGCTTCGATGGCTCGTCTATCACGGGCTACCAGGATATCGAGGAGTCGGACATGATCGCCCTGCCCGACCCCTCGACCTTCAAGGTCTTCCCCTGGAGCCCGAAAGAAACCCCTGTCGCCCGAATGTTCTGCGACGTGATGACCCCAGACGGAGACCCCTATGTGGGCGATCCACGACACGTCTTGCGAAGGGCGTTGGAGCGGGCCAGCGAGATGGGCTTCGACAACTTCTACTGTGGCCCGGAGCTCGAGTACTTCTACTTCAGAAACTCTACCGATCCGGAGCCCTTAGACTACGGCGGATACTTCGATTTGACTACGCTGGATGCGGCGACGAGCCTTAGGCGCGACACGATTCTTGCGCTGCAAGACTTCGGCATCAACGTCGAGTATTCGCACCACGAGGTCGGCATCAGCCAGCACGAGATAGACCTCAGGTTCGATGGCGCTTTGGAGATGGCCGACAAGGTCATGACCTACAAGACGGTGGTCAAGGAGATCGCCTCTCGCCACGGGGTTTACGCCACCTTTATGCCCAAGCCCCTACGGGACGAGAACGGCTCGGGGATGCACACGCACCAGAGCCTCTTCCAAAATGGCAGGAACGCCTTCTTCGACGGCGATGATCAATACTATCTGTCGGACACGGCCAAGCAGTTCATCGCGGGACAGCTTAGGCATGCGCGCGAGATCAGCATCATCTTTGCCCAGTACGTCAATTCATACAAGAGGCTGGTCCTCGGCTACGAGGCCCCAGTCTATATCGCCTGGAGCCGTCGTAACCGCTCAGCGCTGGTGCGCGTTCCGCTCTACCACCCGGGCAAGGAGCAGGCAACGCGCGCGGAGTTACGCTGCCCAGACCCTTCATCGAACATCTACCTATGCTTCGCGGCGCTCCTGCACGCGGGGCTCGAAGGTATCGAGAAAGGCTATGAGCTACCCGAGCCGATGGAGCGTAATCTGTACCATCTCTCCCACGAAGAAAGGGAGAAGATGGGTATCACGAGTCTTCCCTCCGACCTTGGCGAAGCCATCCGGGAGGCAGAGAACTCAGAGCTCTTGCAGAAAGCTTTGGGTGAGCACGTCTTCACCCGACTCCTCAACGTCAAGCGTGAGGAGTGGGAAGACTACCGGGTACAGGTAACACCGTACGAGATCCAAAAGTATCTGCCGGTTCTTTAGCTGTCACCTTCTCAGCCAACATAATGGGGCACGGACTTTGTTCCGCGCCCCATTGCTGCGTTTAAGGGCGCTTCGGAGCTCCCGCGATGAGGCCACCCAGCGCTTTCGCGCGGGCGGAGGGGTAGCACCCGAAAAGGATCGACATGGGTTCCTAGCCCCTGTGCCCTATAATCTAAGTGATCCCAGAAAAGGCGAACGCAGAGGAGGAGACGGGTTTGGTTCGAATCGGCGTCGCAAGCGGCGCATTAACCAACATTACATCCGGGTTGCTCGCGGTAGGCCTTCACCACAGAGAAGAGATCCCACAAGACTTGGGTGGAGCCCTCACCGACGTACTATCCGACGGAGACTTCTCCGGCAAAGAAGGCGAGACAGCCCTCCTCTACGTACCGGGCGCTCTGGCTTCCCCCCGGTTGTTACTCGTCGGCCTCGGAGAATGTTCCTCCTTCAATCTCGATAAGCTCCGGTGTGTCTCCGCTACTGTGGCCAAGCGTGCTAGCACACTGAAACTTGATCAAGCGGCCTTCGCCTTACCGGCACCCAATGGTTCGGAAACGCGTGAGGCCGCAAAGGCCGCAGCCGAGGGCGCGTTGTTAGGCTTATACCGGTTCGACCACTATAAGACCGATGAAGAGAACCATGAGCTTGAGACCTTCACCCTTATCTCGGACGACGAAGACGCAGCCGCTGCCGGTATCGAGATCGGGACGAAGCTCGCAGCAGGGACCATTCTTGCTCGAGATCTCGCCAACGAACCCTCCAACACAGCGACCCCAGAGTACCTGGCTGTGAAGGCGTGCGTGATAGCGGACCGCTACGGCATGCACGTGGTCGTCCTCGATCGGACCGGGATCGAAGCCGAGAGCCTCACAGGGCTCGCGACGGTCGGCCGCTCCGCGAAGAACGAGCCGCGTTTTATAGTGCTGGAGCACCGCAAGGGTGGAGAGGAAGCGCCCATCGTTCTCGTCGGCAAGGCAGTCACCTTCGACTCGGGTGGCATCTCCATAAAGCCTTCCGTCAACATGGGAGAGATGAAGTACGACATGAGCGGCGGGGCGGCAGTCCTTGGCGCGATGGAGGCAGTGGGGTCTTTGGATCTGCCTATGAACATTATCGCCCTCGTCCCCGCCACCGAAAACCTGCCCGGGGGCGATGCTTTTAAACCCGGGGACGTGCTCAAGCTGCACTCCGGCAAGACCGTTGAGATCGTTACAACCGACGCAGAGGGGCGTCTTATATTGGCTGACGCCCTCTCCTACGCGAAGCGCTACGATCCCGCCGCCGTCGTAGACTGTGCCACCCTTACCGGCGCCTGTCACATAGCTTTGGGCGATCACGCCTCCGGCCTCATGGGCAACGACGAGGAACTGGCTACCAAAGTTCGGAACGCGGGCGAGGTGTGTGGCGAACGTGCCTGGCCACTGCCACTCTTCGCCGAGCACACCGAGCAGATAAAGGGCGATACCGCCGATATCAGGAACTCCGGCGGCCGGTACGGCGGAGCACTCACCGCCGGAGCCTTTCTTAAGGAGTTCGTCGACTATCCTTGGGCACACCTGGACATCGCCGGCACCGCCTACTATGGCAAGCCCAAGAACGCCTACACTCCTAGGGGAGCCTCCGGGGCACCGACGCGCCTGCTCATCGAGTTCCTGCGTGGCCAGGCGAAAGACCAGAGTAAGGAGGCGTAGATGATAGTAGAGATGATCACCGTCGGCCAATTCCAAGAGAATTGCTATGTAATCGGCGACGAGGAGTCGGGCACGGGCATCCTCATCGACCCGGGCGATGAGGATGCCCGTATCGCGCTTGCTGTGGAGCGACTCGGGTTGGGAATAGCTCAGATCTTTATCACCCACGCACACGTGGACCATGTCCGCGCCGTCGTCCCTCTCGTGGAGGAGTACAGCTGCCCAGTCCTTATGCATGCCGAGGCTGAGGAGATGCTAAAGTCGCTGCCCCAGCAGGCGCTTATGATGGGCATGCGGTTTGGAAAAGTCCCCGCGGTGGATCAGTATATCGGGGACGACGAGGTTCTGGAGATCGGCAACCTGCGGCTACGCTCCCTATACACCCCCGGCCACGCACCGGGACACCTGGCCTTTTACGTAGAAGAGGGGAACTTGGTTTTCTCGGGAGATGCGCTTTTTGCGGGAAGCATAGGCAGAACAGACCTGCCAGGAGGGAGCATGAAAGTTCTTATGAGCAGCATCTCCGACAAGCTCCTTACCTTGCCGGATGAAACGCGCGTCCTCTCTGGTCACGGCCCCGAGACAACTATAGGTCAAGAGCGGATGTACAACCCATTTTTGCGTGGAGGCGGACTCCTTTGAGCGAGAGCACAGAGAAGCATCGGAAAGCCTCGCCAGAGTGTATTCGAGTTGCCATCATCACCATAAGCGATACGCGCACCACCGAGACTGATACTGGCGGCAATATCATTGTAGACTCGATGCAAAGAGCCGGTCACGAGGTTGTTTATCGCGAGATCGTCACGGACGATGCGCCGCATATAAACGAATCCCTTGAAAGGCTCCTCGTCGAAGCGAACGTGGACGCCATCGTCACGACTGGTGGCACAGGGATCTCGGCGCGAGATACTACCTACGAGGTAGTGTCTCGAATGCTCGATAAAAAACTCGATGGATTCGGCGAGCTGTTCCGGATGCTCTCCTACGAGGAGGTAGGCGCCGCCGCTATGTTGAGCCGTGCGATCGCGGGTGCAGTCGGCTTGAAGTTCGTCGCCTGCCTGCCCGGCTCGACGAACGCGGTGCGTCTCGCGACGGAGAAGCTTCTAGTGCCAGAGATTCCACACATCGTCTTCGAACTCCGCAAACACAGTAGGGAGACCCGTTAGATGCAACGCGAACCTCTAACCCCGGAGCTCGACATCCTGTGGCGCAGGCTCTGGGAGGAGTGGCAAAACAACAACGAAGAAGACGTGATCCTCAATGCTGAGAACCTCGAAGACATTGAAGCAGACATCCCAGACCTTGAGGGCCGTATGAAAACCGCTCTGGCCTATCTCCAACGTGCCTACTACATCCAATACCGCTCCGGTGTTGGCACAGATGGTATAGAGCCCATCCTCTACGACGTCTACGAACCGAAGTAGCGTAGAGGGAGCCGGGCCAAGAGAGGCTAAGCGAGGAGCTCTTAGTGCGGTTTATAGGGCAAGGTAGAATGTATTCTGATTAACACAGAGCCACACTAGGAGCATGCAACGCCGCTCGCGATGCACCTTCTCGATGCACCTTCTGACACCCAGACGATAATACCGCTTCGTCCCTCTCCACGGCCTCGTGCAACATCGGCCCCTCAAACCGGTATGCATCCTCATCGCGCCCTAGGTTTGCTCGCTGTACTTGCCGGTGGCATACTTGCTTCTCTACCTACGTAGGTTGACGCAAACCTGCTGTTTATTCTACGCCACCTACCTACGCTTCATCCTCACCAGAACCCGACAGATGAGGGTGTTGCGCTCGACGATTCTCCCCTGCATCCCGAAATATCTTATGCTCCCTTAGACCCGCACGCCCCGAACTATATAGCGAACATTCCAGTTAGGCCCAAGGGTAGCAAAGTCGCCGTAGTTCTCGATACATGTCTGTAGTGAAATCATGTCTGACCCGGTCGGGTCGAGCACAGACAGGTTGGTCGGGTCAACTTGCAGTATTTCGCTGACCCTGTATCTGTATGTTTGACCGAGGGAGTCGCTGAGGGTGATCTCGTCTCCCGGCGACAAGGAGGGCAAGTTGAAGAAGATGTGGTCGCTGCCGGTTCCCGGAAAGCCGAGACGGTGACCGGCGATGTAAGTGTTGGACCCCGGCAGCCAAGGGTAACCGCTTACCAACTGCGCCCCTACTTCCAGACCTCCCTCCCCGCCGACAACCGTGGCACCGGATATGCCCAGCTTCGGGACGCTTAAGTACACCGTCGGATCATCCGGCGGTATGGGTGCAGCCTCCTCCTCCTCGGCTGCTTGTTCCTCATCAGGCGCCTGCTCCTTATCAGATGCCTGCTCCTTGTCAGATGCCTTCTTGGAGGTAGCCTCTGGGCTTTCGGTGACGCTCGGTTGCGTGACCTGCTCTACACCTGTGTTGTTTGACGTGAGATCCGCACCGAAAAAGATGAACGCTCCAAGGGTAAGGATAGCCAGACCGATGAAAACGAAAAGGCCCGTCCGCCGACGCCTACCTTTTGGACGTCTCCGAACCCGTCGTCCCTGATACCGCTTTTTCTCCATGAGTGCCATGCAAGGAGATTGTAGCAGGCCCATATCGGAGGTGGTACCCCGAACTGTAACATTTTTTAAGATTTGTACAAATTGGTTCGTGAAATGTTTGAGGCTATAGAGAGGAGACTCGCAGGTAATAGGGTAGTATATGTGCCCTTGTCTCGCCTTCGGCGCCTCGATATGGTTAGACAATCCGGAGATCACAGAGCACCTTATCGGCGCTCACGGGGCCAGGAAAGTGGGCATCCCCCTGGCGAAGAGTGGACCGGGCACAAAAGGAGCGTTATCGCTTGAACACTCACACAGAGAATAAAGAGGGTCCCAGAGAAGCCACGCTAGTAGCAAGGGGCCTAAGGAAAACCTACAATGGCTTCGAGGCTGTAAAGGGCGTGGACTTTGAAGTGTATAGGGGTGAGTGCTTCGGGTTTCTGGGGCCCAACGGGGCCGGCAAGACGACGACGATGAAAATGATCTACGGCGCTGTCGTCCCTACGGGCGGAGAGCTAAAGGTCGCGAGCCTCGACACTCGTCATCGAGAGCGAGAGGTTAAGCGTCGCATCGGCGTCGTCCCCCAGGAAAACAACCTCGATGAGGACCTCAAGGTCGAGGAGAACCTCCTCATCTACGGCCGCTACTTCGACCTGCCCTGCAAGGTGGTGCGACGGCGAGCAGCGGAGCTTCTAGAGTTTGTTCAGCTCTCCGAGAAGGCTGACGCCCAGGTCGATCAACTCTCGGGTGGGATGAAGCGCAGGCTCCTTATCGCCCGCGCGCTCATCAACGACCCTGACCTCGTCGTCCTTGACGAGCCGACCACCGGCCTCGACCCCCAGGCCCGGCACCTCGTGTGGAACAAGCTGCGCGAATTGACAAGCGAAAGGAAGACCCTCATCCTCACGACCCATTATATGGACGAGGCAGCACACCTATGCGACAGATTGTGCATCATGGATGGCGGCAGGGTCATCTCCGAAGGC
>JAFAPF010000065.1 GCA_019247245.1 Rubrobacter sp.
GAATCAGTTCACCGTTCCTTCAGACAGTTCGAGTGTCCAACTCAAGAACGATATCGCTTCTGCTATCACCAAGAAGGTTCACGCTTCTGTGACCGGGGCGCCGGAGTCTCATGCAATGGTTTCGTTCACTAAAGCCCCTCCTGAGAGCTTTTTCGCTGGCGGCGGGCCTGTGGCCTACGGACGCATGGTGTGACTCATCCACACCAGCCGTACAGAAGAGGATAAGCGCAAGTTGATCAACAAACGGGCAGATACTTGGAGCGAGGTCATCGGGGAACCGAGGGAGGGATTTGCAATGTTCCTCCAAGAGATCCCAGTTAGTCTAATGCTAGAGTACGGCGACGTCCTGCCGGAAGCTTGAGAGAACTACGTAGCATGAAGAAGAGAGCTGGGGTGGTTAGCGCTCCGACTCTCCTTAAGCTGGTAAACACAAGTGCTAGCTCAGCGAGCTAGCGATTGCAAGGAAAGTTGACGTTGCCACTCGGGGTGACAACAGTATTCCCCTGTCCACTGAAATCTTTACAGTAGAAAACTACTGCCCCGTTTCCTCCATCCGCTTCACCACCGCTTAATAAGGACGGATCTGCCAAGACCGCGCCGGCGGAAGCCACCAGTATCACTGCTGCTATTAACGCTACCAACAGAACCAACAAGATGCACTACACCCGCAACCTCCTGTTCCTGTCACCCCCTCGTTGGGCGGCTCTTCTCGGAAACCGATATCCAGAAACATGTATAAGACCAAGGCGTTAAGGATGGAATGAAGAGTTCAGTACTCGTGGCGCTAATAAGGCTGACAAGATATAGTGGTACTCAATACAAATGCGAGCGGCGCGCACGGGTTCTGCAAGGGACGAGGAGGACTCAAGAACCTATCCTACCTGCCAGTAGGCCAAAGCAGCTATAGCAGCTATCTATATTGTAGTTTCGCACCCGGTAACCGGGTGTACTATATATAAGGTATGTGATAAAGCTAGAACATCCTCAGCCTATAACGTGTGCCTGATCCTCTTTGCTAACGAGGCTAACTCTCGTTACCGGCTTAGCAGCCAACCGCGACGAGTTCTACTCCCGTCCAACGGCACCTGCTACTTCTGGAAAGAGGTACCAGAGGTCCTTGCTGGCAAGGACCTAAAGAGTGGTGGGAGCTGGATGGGAGTGACCCGCAGTGACAAGGTTGCGGCGATCACCAACTTCCGTGGGCCTGGTAAGGTGCGGGAGAACGTTCTTTCTCGTGGCAACTTGGTGAGTGACTTTTTGATGAGCAGCGAATCACCGGATGTGTTTATCGACAAGCTTCGTAGCCAAGCTCGAAAGTACAACGGTTTCAATCTCTTGTTAGGCACTGCTGAGGAGTTGTGTGGTGCTACAACCAGTACGATAGGCCACTGCGCAGAATCGGCCCAGGCATTCACGGCCTCAGCAACGCCTTCCTCGATACCCCTTGGCCAAGGTGGAGCATGGTAAGCGCGCTCTAGAACGTCTCATGATGGACAAAAAGAGATAACATCCGAGCGAGTCTTCCCAATTCTAGAGGATCACTCTCCAGCGGCAGATGACGAGCTCCCGGATACCAGTATAGGGCTGGAGTTGGAAAGGATGCTCTCGGCCCCGTTCATCCGCACTCAGGATTACGGAACCCGCTCCTCAATAGTCTTACTCATCGAGTACACAGGTAGCGTTGCCTTCGTCGAACGCAGCTTCAACCCCAGAGACGAAAGCCAAAAAGAGGTTCGGTACGAGTGCTACATCAAGCCGTAGAGAGGCCCTGCAAGAAGTGCAACCAGTAGCGATCTTCCCAGTTGGTTCAAAGAAATATATAGTAAAGTACCTAGGGCTTTGATAGATCCAATGCTAAACGGTGGCGAGTGGAGCATCCAAGAATGTTAATAAGCACATGTTTCCCTGCCATGAGACTCTCCTTTCCAAGGGTGTTATACCCTGACCTTTGCCCCGTTAAGACATGATTAAATTTGTCGTTTAATCAAGGCGACGTATGGTATTTCTCTGGTAACCGCAAGACTGCCACGTTCGAAGCGCACCCCACGGCTGGTGTCAGTGAGCAGGGCGCGGAACGATGCTCGGGCAGTTTAGTAGCTTGAGACCTCTACCCAGACTTAAGCCTTTGCAAAGACCAGACACCTAATCTTCACCATCTTAACGTATGAAACAGGAGCTACGCTTCAATAGCCTGTGACGCGGGGCACCTGAGCTGCGACTGCTGCAGGTGTAAGTGGTGGCATTCTACCTTGGCACACTACAGTGCTCTGTAATGACGTTGAGCGATAACGTCTGGTAAGCGTACAGATACACAGCCGTAAAAGATGCAGGCGGGAAAAGGATTATAGATCTTTCGAGCGCGGCATTCCCAGGAGAAGCTAGCTGGCCCAGCTCCATCGCAAGCTGCTGAATATCGCCCCGCAGCGGAGATTGAAAAACTTTGCGAGGCGAGTGATACTGTATGTAGTGGTTTGTTACAATCGACCGAGCTTGCAACGATTTCGTGTAGCAAGCGCGCCGTCGACAGTTACAAGGAGGCGTCTTGCAGATTTTAGAGCTTCGGACTGACTACTTCGAGGAGATACAGCGGGTAAAGGACGATCTTAACGCGGTGATCCTGGCGCACTACTATCAGGAGCCGGAGATCCAGGACCTGGCTGACTTCGTTGGGGACTCTTTAGGTTTGGCGAGGCAAGTGCAGGGGACGGCGGCGGACGTGATCGTGTTTTGCGGGGTGCACTTCATGGCGGAGACAGCCAAAATACTGAACCCAACCAAGACAGTCGTGGTACCGGACCTCCAAGCCGGTTGCTCGCTCGCCGACAGCTGTCCGCCAGAGGCTTTCAGCAAGTTTATAGAGGAGCATCCGGGGCACGCTGTCGTGTCCTACGTCAACACGTCAGCGGAGGTCAAGGCTCTATCAGATGTAATCTGCACGTCCAGCAACGCAGAGAAGATGATACAGAATATCCCGGAAGAGACCCCCATCGTCTTCGGGCCGGACAAGCACCTGGGCCGCTACCTCATCGAGAAGACCGGGCGGGACATGGTCCTGTGGCAGGGAACGTGCATGGTGCACATCCTTTTCTCCGAAAGGAAGATACGCCAGCTCAAGGTGAGACACCCGGATGCTGAGGTTCTGGCACACCCGGAGTGCGAAGCGCGGGTCTTACGGCTCGCTGACCACATCGGGAGCACCTCTTCATTATTGAAGCGGGCAGTAGAGAGCCCCGCAAGGAAGTTTATCGTAGCAACGGAGCCGGGGATACTGCACCAGATGCGCAAGGCTGCGCCGGAGAAAGAGTTCATACGGGCACCGGGCAAGGGCCCAGAGGGTGCCTGTGAAGCGTGTAGCGAGTGTCCGCACATGCGCCGGAATACTCTGGAGAAGCTTTACGGGTGCATGAGCAACCTCTCGCCGGAGATAACGTTGGACGAGGACTTGCGCTTGCGGGCCTTGCGGTCCATAGAGCGGATGCTGGAGATAGGGTAGTGGAGGAATTAGGACTACGAAGACCGCAGGCTGCTCTCCTCGACCTCGCTCGCACAGCCCTACAGGAGGACGTAGGACGTGGTGATGTCACGTCCCTGCTCACGATCGCCGAAGAAACCCAGGCCCGGGCTCGCTTTGTGGCCCGCGAGGCCCTAGTCGTCTCGGGCCTCAAGGTGGCGCGAGCAGTCTTTTTCGAAGCGGGCGGCGAGGAGAAGTTGAGCTTCGCAGCGCTCACGAGCGAGGGTGTTCGTGTGCCGGTTGGCGCAGTGCTGGCGGAGATCGAGGGGCTTGCGCGGCCGATCCTCGCCGCCGAGCGCGTTTCACTGAACCTCCTTATGCACCTTTCGGGGATCGCTACGCTTACCAACCGGTACGTGGAAGCCGTTGACGGAACAGGGGTCAGGATCGTCGACACCCGCAAGACTACACCCGGCCTGAGGCTAGCGGAGAAAGCAGCGGTGCGAGTCGGGGGTAGCATGAATCACCGCTTCGGGCTCGACGACGGTATCCTTATCAAGGATAACCATCTCGCGCTCATCGGCGATGTCGCCGAAGCCGTCCGTCGGGTCCGGACGAAGGCACCGCACCTCCTGAAGATTGAGGTCGAAGTTGAGAGCCTCGAAGCGCTCAAGGCAGCCCTTTTGGCCGGAGTGGATGCGGTTCTCTTAGACAATATGTCACCCGAGGAGGTCCACCGCTGCGTCGAACTGGTACGTAAGGAACGTCCAGGCACCCTCGTGGAGGTCTCTGGCGGGATTGATCTGTGGAACATCCGCTCCTATGCCGAGGCAGGCCCGGACCTCATCTCCGTGGGAGCACTCACGCACTCGGCCTCATCGGTAGATATCTCCTTGGAGGTGGAGCCGTGTTAGCGTCGGGATTAGTGGTGATCGATGGCGGAATCGCCGAAAATACTGCGACACTCCCGATGACCCACAGGGAAGCGGAGGTCGCCATTCTTACCAAGCTTGCCGCTGCGGGCGGACCCAGAAAGGGAGTGCGAGAGGACTGCACCTTTCAGGAGGAGCTCGGAGAGACAGCTTTAGGCCGGGCGCTCGTCCCCCGAACGATATTCGAAGGTGGTCTACCAGCCTGCCAGCAGAGAAGTTTGCCACTACTCGTGTGACGTATAAGGGAAAGTGTCTATTGCCGATCTACTTAGATAACAATGCCACAACCCCGTTAGACGAGCGTATCCTTGAGGTGATGCTGCCTTACTTCAAGGATGACTTCGGCAACCCGGCTTCGACGACCCATCTCTTCGGCTGGGTCGCCGCCGCGGCCGTGGACCTCGCTCGAGAGGAGCTAGCCACCTCCATTGGCGCCTCGCCTGAGGAGATATCGTTCACCAGCGGCGCGACTGAGTCGGACAACACTGCCTTGGTAGGTCTACTGCGCCCCGGTGACCACCTCGTAACAGCCGCCACCGAGCACGAGGCCGTCCTAGAAACGGCGCGTTACCTGGAGCGTGTCGGAGTGAGGATGACAGTACTCCCGGTCGACGGTGTTGGGCTCGTCTCCCCCGACGCTCTACGAGAAGCTATAGAACCTGAGACTACGCTCGTATCGATAATGCTTGCTAACAACGAGACTGGCGCCCTCAACCCGGTTCGCGAGCTGGCGGCGGTTTCACATGAACGCGGCGTCCGCTTTCACACTGATGCTGCACAAGCCCTCGCTAAGATCCGGATAGACGTCGAAGAGCTCGGCATCGATCTTATGAGCCTCTCTGCGCATAAGTGTTACGGACCAAAAGGCATCGGGGCCCTATACATCCGGCGACGTCCGGCGCGTGGCGTGCGCCGTGTAAACCTTAGTCCCCTCCTCCGTGGCGGTGGCCAAGAGAGAGGCTTAAGGAGCGGCACACTCAACGTGCCTGGTATCGTAGGTTTCGGTCGGGCTGCAGCCTTGGGCGCTGCGTCACTGCCGGCTGAGGCGGCGAAGATCTCGAACCTCAGGGACACGCTCTTCGCGCGCCTCCGCGCTGGCATAGCGGCCGTGCGGCTCAACGGTCACCCGACAGAACGGTTGCCGGGCACCCTGAACGTTTCCTTCCCCAGCATCGACGCCGCGGACCTACTTGGTGCCCTGCCAGACATTGCGGCGTCGTCGGGCTCTGCCTGCGCGTCCCTAAACTCTAAGTCCTCCCATGTGCTGAGGGCAATGGGCCTTGAGGATGGGAGGTCGGCCACCATCCGTTTTAGCCTTGGGCGATTCACCACCTCCGACGAGATCGAACGTGCCGCAGTGCTTGTGGTGCGTACTGCTAGGGAGCTCGGGGTTCCGGTTACATAGAGAGCTCTCCGCCCCATGCGCTTGGAGTATTATTGGAGATTCTCAGGCTTTCCCAATACCTCCCTTTAGCGGCCAGGTGATAAACAAATCTGAAGCAACTACGATAAAGGGCGTTGAGAAGGTTCCTAGGCGTACAAGTCCTATACCTAAAGACAAAGGTAGTCGGGGCGCAGTTGTTCCAGCTCTCTTTGTCTACTGGTAGTTCGTCAGTTTGTCCTTAAGTCAGTTTTTCCTTGGCTTTGTCCAGCAACCCCTTATCGTGTTCTCCTTGCAGCTCTACCCCTGAGTGAGTTTGTACTCTATCCTCGATCTTCTGAAGGGCCTGCTGGAGGTACTCCTTGAAGACCGGATAGTTCTCGCTCATCGGGAAGTGTCCTATACCCTTCATCTCGATGAACTCGGCGCCCTTTATCTGCTCGGCGGTGTTTCGACTATCCTCGGGGGTGGTTAGGTAGTCATACTCCCCAGTGAGTATCACGATCGGGCAGCGCTCACCGTCGATCTCTTCTAGCCTGCCGCGCAAGTCGTGATCCACCGAGTAGAAGTAGAGGTCCCCCTTGAATGCCTCCGCCCCTTGCGTATAGTAGAACCATGTCGCCCAGCGGTCCTTATTAGGAGACTGCGGAGCCATCAGGTCCCACACGCCGCTGGCACACACCTGTGCAGCGTTCGCGTGTGGGTGCTTCCACCAGTCGAGGTAGAAGCCCGGCGAGTAATCGTTAGCTTCGACCGGGATTACTGCCTTAAAGCGGTCCGGATGGTGTAACGCTAGCTGCAAGGCGACTTGCCCGCCGAAGGAGGAGCCCATGAAGACGGGGTTCTCAACCTCCAACGCGTCGCATAAGGCGACGATGAAAGCGGTGTAGTAGTCTGTGGTGAGCTTGTACTCTTCCTTCCACCACTCCTTGTTTCTCGGAGGGTCGGACTTGCCGTGGCGGACGAGATCATAGGCGATCACGCGATAGTCACTCGTAATGTCCTCATCCTCGAGCAGGTCCCGCCATTGATGGTTGTGACAGCCAGCAGTATGCTGGCAGACCAAAGGCTGCCCCTGGCCGTTCTCCAAGAAGAAGACCTTGCACTCGTCGTCCATGACATCGATGGTCACGTAATGGCCCGTGACCGGTGATAGCCGAGCCATACCTCTTATCTCCTTTCCTTGCTAAACCGGCACGCCGGTCTTTCGCAGAAGCTCGAACTGTCGGGTGAAGCAGCGCAAGTTCTGCATTAACATCAGAAGATCGCCTTCTAGGTTCAAGTCTCTCTGGAAAGCAGCTGACCAGATCCCGTGGTACATCGGCTCGGGCGTCTCCTCCGCAAACTTGCGCCAGGTGTCTGCGCTAGCGTGGAGCGCGAACTGGTAGCGCTCGTCCAAGGGTCCCGGATCAACCAGGATCTTCTCGACCTTACCTGCGTGCATGATCACCTGGAACTGATGCCCCTCCATGTCGAGCAGGAAGGAGCATGAATAGTACTTACCGTGTGCTTGGAGCTCGGGGTCCTCGTCGCTCACGCGACGAAACTCGTCAACCCAGGCTTCGGCGGTCCCTACAGCCATCGGCCCTCCTTTCCCTATCACTTATCGGAGATCTTACCCTCGATAGAGATAGGTAAAACAACATCCTTAAGCATACTAGACGCGCGTTACGTGCGACAAAGAGTGACACAGCCTTTCACCAGCCGCTACTTACATCTAAGGACAGGGCTAGAAGACGCGCTTAGACTACAGGCCGTTTCAAAAACCAACCTACATTACCCACCCTAGTACCCATGAGTAATACCGAGCCCACCAAGCATGGACCGGCTAACATGCAGGGCAATTCGTCCAGATATTTCCCATGCAGACAAACAAGACACGCCCCAATTGGGTGCAAGTTATCATTTGGCGTGTACTGGTATCCGGGCGAGCCCCTTTACCAACTAGCAATTACCGTC
>JAFAPF010000068.1 GCA_019247245.1 Rubrobacter sp.
GACTTTTCCCGAGGCTACCGGTCATCTGAAAGATGCCGTCACGGTCGGGATGCCCACCCGAAAGAAGTTCTTTGGGATGTCAAGGGAGCAGGCACTTAACAGGCTTGGACTCGAGCCGCCGGTCGTCCTTATCTTCGGTGGGAGCGGTGGTGCGCTCAAGCTGAACCTCGCGGCCATCGAAGCTTTCCGAAATCCAACACCGTACACAGTAATTCAGATCTCCGGTAAGAGGGATTTCCATCGCCTCTCGACCTATAACGCTCGGCACAAGATAATAGAGTATGAAGAAGAGATCTGGCACTGTTTGGCTGCAACCGACGTGGTGGTAATGCGGGCGGGTGCCGGTTCCTTGTTCGACGCGGCAGCGGTAGGGAGAGCGGCGATTCTCATCCCTTACCCTTATGCCACTGGTGATCATCAACTCCACAACGCTTGGTACTTCACCGAGAAGGGAGCGGGTGAGCTCCTACGTGACGATGCAGTAACCGCTGACACTTTGCGCTCCCGTGTCGAAGATTTGCTGCGGGATGACGTGCGTCGGCAGAAGCTTGCTGAGAACATGCGTGCTCTTTCTACGCCTGAGGCTGCCGGCAGGGTGGCCGAGCAGTTGCTGACGACGGCAATGAACACGAAAGGAAAACGGTCTTGAGGATGCACCTGATAGGTATCGGAGGTGCTGGGATGAGCGGCATCGCCGAAGTTCTACACAGGGGCGGCCACATCGTCACCGGTTCGGACCTTAAGGAGTCTCCATATACCCAAAGGCTCCAGGAGGCGGGTATCAAGGTGTATATTGGGCACGCTGCACACCAGATCGGAGATATCGATCAGGTAGTGATCTCTACTGCTATCCCATCCACAAACCCCGAACTTCTTGAAGCTCAGCGACGCTCGATCCCGGTGGTACCCCGAGCCGTGGCCCTAGCCCGCATCCTCGCAGCTGGCCGGAGCGTGACCATCGCCGGCACCCACGGCAAGACCACGACCACGAGTATGACGGCCCACGTCCTTAAGGCATTAGGTGAGAACCCGACTGCGCTCATCGGGGGTGAGCTGAACGATATTGGGAGCAACGTCGTGATTGGAGCCTCCGACCTCTTTGTCGCCGAGGCCGACGAGAGTGATAAATCACTCCTCTACCTCAAACCTCAGGCGACCGTCGTTACTAACGTCGAATTTGACCATCCGGACTTCTATGTTTCCCTCGATGATGTCTTTTCGACCTTCGAAAAGTTCGTTAAAGCCTTACCGTCCGACGGACACCTCATCGTCGGCACAGACGATCCAAATTGCGCGGCGCTGGCAGCTGGCGCTCCCTGCTCGGTCACGACTTATGGCTTGTCGGCGGGAGACCTCCGCGCGAAGATACTCTGCCCCAACATTTATGTTCTCGTCGAGGACGGTGAGGAGCGCGGTACGGTCGAACTTGGGGTTCATGGCCGGCATAATATTTTGAACTCTTTAGCGGCAGCAAGCGTTGCCCGCTGGCTCGGCTATGATGCTTACCGCGCCGTCACAAGCCTCAAAAATTTTGCCGGTGTAAGACGGCGTTTCCAACTCAAGGGGGAGCGAGGCGAGATACAGATCGTCGATGACTACGCTCATCATCCGACAGAGCTCTCGGCAACCCTCGAGGCGGCCCGTATGACCCGCTTGTCCGAGGGCCGGGTAATAGCGGTCTTTCAGCCTCACCGCTACTCGCGTACTCGTACCCTCTACCGCGAGTTTGGCGAGGCTCTTACCCTTGCGGACGCTGTGCTCGTCACCGATGTCTATGGAGCGGGCGAGATGCCCCAGCCTGGAGTAAACGGCAAACTCGTTGTAGACGCCGTTTGTGAGAGCTCTACCCGCCCTGATGTTTACTACTTACCCGACCAACACGACATTCCCGGAGTGCTTTGTGCTATCGCCGAACCAAAAGATATGATCCTGACCATCGGCGCCGGTGACATTTCGCGGGTGGGCGATGAACTGTTAAATATGTTGGTTTAGGAGTTAGACTTGGCGTGGTTTCGCCTGCGACCTGCCGTGCGAAAGTTCCTTCAGGCTGTCGCCATATCAGCTGCAGTTGCCATACTTACAACTCTGTTTGCCTTCGTCATCTCTTATCTACTCTACCCCGTGAGCGGTATTGAGGTGCGAGGCGCTCGTATGTTCCCTGAATCAGAGGCTTGGGAAGCCACCCCGAACAAGGCCAGCTTACTACTCCTCACCCCCGACATTCTCGAAAAGAAGATAGAATCTAATCCTTGGGTTAAGAGTGCAAGAGTGATCAAAGATTGGGAATCCGGTATAGTTGCGGTTGAGGTTAAAGAACGTACGGCTGTGCTGGATGGAAACCTGGGTAGCCGCCGGATAGTACTGGCGGCGGATGGAACAGAGCTCCCGGGGCTCGGGGGAGCCAACCTTAAGCAGGTTGTACTGGACGAGGTGCAGCTGGAGGAGATCTTGAAGGTCAGCTGGGTGTTGGAGAAGAACGGGGCCGTGTTAGATTCGATCGATGCTGTCAGCGCCGGCGGCGTCGAAGCAACCGTCAAGGGGCACCACGTTCTCTTTGGTGGGGAGGTTGGGGACGGTCAAGCTCGAGCACTCGTTGACTTCCTTGCGTCACAGCCCGATGCTGCTTACTTCGACCTCCGCTCACCTGGGAGGGTTGTCATCGGTTCCGAAGAGGTTGGCAAAAAGCCCGATAGCAGATTCGAAAGTTCGGACGGTACGGACGGTTAGCAGGTACCGTTTGGCTTCAAGGTTAGTATACGGGATTGACGTCGGCACCACCAAGATAGTGGCTATAGCCGGGCGGGCGGATAGCCGGCGCGGGTGGGTAGAGGTCTTGAGCATGGGGGAGGCCCCGAGCTACGGCTTAAAGCGTGGGGTGGTGGTAGATCGGGAAGCGGCGACCGAGTCTGTAGCCGAAGCGATCGAAGCGTGTGGAGGGATCTTGCGTGGCACGCCGGTTATCGTAGGCATAGCCGGTAGTCACATCTCGTCGTTCAATACCGAAGTTACACTCCTCAACCGGAGCCGCAATCGCACCATCACCGAAAGGTTTGTCAGAAAGCTTGAGGCTGAGGCTCGGCGGGTTGAGCTTGGAGAAGGCGAAAAGGTGGTCCACGTTGTCCCACGCTCTTTCGTCCTCGATGGCATCGAGGGGGTCAAGCAGCCGCTCGGTCTGGCTGGTAGACAGGTGACAATGCGGGCGCACATCGTGAGTGGTGCAATCTCGAGCATCCAGAACCTCCTCGCGGCGGTCGGCGACTGCGGCGTCAAGGTCTCACGCGTGGTTTTGGAACCTTTGGCTTCCAGCGAGGCTTGTCTCCTCGATGAAGATATTGGATTAGGTGTCGCCCTTATAGATATCGGCGGTGGTACGACGGATATTGCTACCTTCATACGGAACACCTTGACCCATACTGCCGTGATCCCCATTGGGGGGGAAAGCTTTTCCTCGGACATTGGATATGGCTTAAAGGTTCCCTTCGAGACCGCAGACGAGCTTAAGCTCAAGTACGGGAACGTGCTCTCCCATACCGTGGACGACGTGGCCGCCGTTCAGATCGCTGGCAGGTACTACAACGCTCGCTTCATGAGCCAGATCCTCGAGTACCGTGCTCGCGAGGTCCTCGAGTATACTCGTGAATCCCTGGAGAAGGCGCGGGTCTTGAACCTCCTGCCCGGAGGCGCCGTTCTGACCGGTGGTGGTTCGCTTTTGGAGGGTATGGATACACTAGCAGAAAAGATTCTCGGTATGCGTACTAGGAGGTCTGCTCCTCGCAGGGTAAAGGGGAATTCTGAACCTGTACAAAAGCCTCAGTATTCAACCGCCGTAGGTCTGTTATACTTCGCCGCGAAAAACAATGACCTTAGACCGAAGAGTAAAGGTGCAGAGCAGGTCAGTTTTGGTAGCATAGTGACGGCAGTGAAGGGATGGTTCCGGGGGAGATAGCCCGGGTAGCGCCTTTTAGGCGCTGTGAGAACAGGCGAAGAAGGGTTAGAAGGGTATGTTGGATGCAGGAACGAGCTATCTGGCGGTAATCAAAGTTGTTGGTATAGGTGGTGGAGGGACCAACGCTGTAAACCGCATGATCAACTCCGGTCTGTCGGGGGTCGAGTTTATTGCGGTAAACACGGATGCTCAGGCTCTTCAGATGTGTGACGCGGACATGAAGATACACATCGGAGAGAAGCTTACCCGGGGCTTGGGAGCTGGGGCGGATCCGAAGCTTGGTCTGGAGGCTGCAGAGGAGAGCAAGGCCGAAATCGAGGAGGCTTTGAGGGACGCGGACATGGTCTTCGTGACGGCTGGCAAAGGGGGTGGCACGGGCACGGGAGCGGCGCCCGTGGTAGCAAAGATCGCGCGAGAAGCTAATGCGCTCACGGTCGGAGTTGTGACACGGCCGTTTTCGTTCGAGGGGCGGCGCCGTTCGACGTACGCTGAGGAAGGGATCAAGCGTCTCAAGGAGAACGTGGACTCTCTTATCATAATTCCAAACGACCGTTTGCTGCAGGTGGCTGAAAAGCGCACCAGCATGATGGACGCCTTCAAGATGGCTGACGACGTGTTGCGCAAGGGTGTTCAAGGGATTACGGACCTCATCACGGTACCGGGGCTCATAAATCTGGACTTTGCGGATGTGCGTACGATTATGCAGAACTCGGGGTCGGCTTTGATGGGCATTGGCGAGTCGAGCAGCGAGACCCGGGCCGCCGAGGCGGCACGGACAGCCATCTCGAGCCCCTTGCTCGAGGCAAGCATAGAGGGAGCTACCGGTATCATCCTGAACATCACGGGGGGCAACGACCTCGGGCTCTTTGAGGTCAACGAGGCCGCCGAGATTGTGCATAACGCTGCCCATCAGGATGCGAATTTAATCTTCGGGGCCGTTGTGGATGAGACCTTCGGCGAGCGCGTAAGCGTAACCGTAATCGCCACGGGCTTCGACCAGCGCCTCGCGAACCGGCGCCGCGAGGAGCAGATGGTCCCAGAGCCACACGAGGAGGCGCCGCCCCAGCCAGAGGGTGATGTTCTCGACATTCCGGCCTTTCTCCGGCGCCGCTAGCTCGAAGCTTCCGTATCTACGGTGCGCGGCGACGAGGCGGATACGGAGCAGCGTATCCGAGACCGACTGTGTCTTGTACGAGAGCGCGTTGCCGAGGCTTTGTGCGTAAGCGGACGGGGGCTGAACGAGACGAAGATACTCATCGCTAGCAAGTACTACACGTCAGAGCAGATAGCCGTGCTCGCCGATGCCGGGGTCGAACTCCTGGGAGAGAATAGGGCCGAGAGCCTACTGGAAAAACAAAAGAGTTTCGGGGACGCCTTCGAGTGGCACTTTATCGGTCATCTTCAGCGCCGCAAGGTGAGACAAATCACCGGAAAGGTAGCGCTCGTACACTCCGTCGATTCGTCGAGGCTTATCGAAGAACTCGCCAAACGAGCGCCGGAAGAGGGTGTCGAGATGCTCATTCAGGTCAACGTCAGCGGAGAGGAGTCGAAGGACGGGGTCGAGGAAGCGGAGATTGAGCGTCTACTCTGGACTGCTGCAAAAACAGAGGGGAAAGTACGTGCGCGAGGGTTCATGACGCTAGCGCCGCTAGTTGAACGGGCGGAAGATGTGCGTTATGTTTTCGCAAAATTGCGTACGATTCGTGATAGGCTAAAAGATAGTTGGAGTCCATACTTTGATCTTCCGGAGCTTTCGATGGGTATGAGCAGCGACTATCAGGTGGCTGTCGAAGAAGGCGCTACCATTATTAGGGTAGGGCGGGCAATGATCGAAGATACCAAAGAGGCCCGTTCGTGAGGAGGATGGATGGGAATTAGAGACCACCTGGAGCGTGTTGCGGCTTGGTTTGGTTTCGGGGTCAACGAAGACGACTACTACGACGAGGAAGAAGAGAGGCGATCCTATGCGAAGGATCGCTACGCGGGTGACGCTTCCAGCACCGAGCCGGGCCCTACGGTTCGCCGTCTGGGGCGGTCGGAACGTTCGTCTGCTTTTGGCGCTTCTTTAGGCGACCTCTTCGGTAGGGAAGGCCCGGATCGGGATCGTTCCTTAGTTGCCGGAGCGAGCGGTTCTCACCTTCGACCCGTCCCCGATAGCCAGATCCCGCAAACTAGGGTAAGTGTTATCGAGCCCTCTAGCTTTAACGACGCACAGGCTTTGGCCGACCGCTTCAAACGCCAGCAGCCCGTCATACTAAACCTCCAGAACGCCGATGGAGAGCTTAGCCGACGAATGGTGGACTTCTGTGCTGGTCTAACATATGGTCTGGATGGTCAAATACAGACCGTGGCAAACCGGGTCTTTCTCCTGACGCCGCGCAACATCGAGGTTTCGGCCGAGGAGCGCAAGCGACTCGCCGAACGTGCATTCTTCAATCAACTTTAAGCCCTTGGAGAGTATAGGCATCATCGGGGTGGGTAAGATCGGAGGTTCGCTCCTCGCTCGTCTCTCAGCTTCTAAAGAATTCTATCTCACGGCTAGCGACCCCCGCAAAGAACGGTTGGAACTTTTCGCCGAAGAATACAATGTCAAAACTACCCCAGCGAACGAGGAGGCTGCGAAAGAAGGCGACTTGCTTATAATCGCAGTCAAGCCTTGGGACGTGATACCTGTACTCGAAGAGGTCTCCCCCGTTATCGAGGGCACACAAAAGGCGGTAGTGAGCGTGGCGGCTGGCGTCCCAATCTCAGCTATAGCTGGGAGCCTACCCGAAGGAATAGCAGTCTTGCGGGTGATGCCTAACGTATGCGCGGTGGTGGGTCTCGGAACTGCTGTGGTGGCTGCAAACATTCCGGGCCAATCGTATCTATCGGCGGTGACGAACATATTCCGGCACGTGGGCGACGTCATAGAGTTGCCAGAGCCGCTGTTTGATGCTGCCACGGCGCTTCACGCCTCGGGGCCGGCGTATGTAGCGCTTTTTGCCGATGCCTTGGTACAAGCCGGGGTGCGGGAGGGTATCCCGCGCGAGGTGGCCATAAGGCTCGTCAACGGAACCATAGGGGGGACAGCGGCTTTGCTCAAAGAAAGAGCGGCGTATCAGATCCGTGACGAGGTCACCACACCCGGCGGGACCACCGCGGCGGCTTTCGCGGCAATGGAGAAGGCGGGTTTCGCCGCGGCGGTGTACGACGGAGTAGAGGCCGCCGCGGCGCGTGCCCGGAGACTGGTAGGTTGACGGTGCTGATGCCGAAGACGGCGCTCCTCTTCATCGTCGTGCAGACGTTCGGGTACAGCATAAGCTTGCTGTTGACAAGCGGGGTGAACTATGCGTACTACATATTGCTGGGGTTCATAATCGCTTGGGTGGTGATCAGCTGGTTCCCAGGGTACCCTTCGACGCGGTTCTTCCAGATAATATACGATGCCGTCAGGGGGGTGGTAGACCCGATACTGGGACCGTTAAATCGTCGGATACCACCGTTGCAAATAGGCGGCTTCGCGCTGAGCTTGGCGCCGATCATCGCCATTTTCGGCCTCTCTATAGGGCGCACGCTTCTGTTGATAATAATTAACCAGTTCATACGACCTGTTACGGGGTGATTCCATTGGCCATACGACCAGCAGATATCAGGCGCAAAGAGTTCAAGGGGGGCTTCCGCGGCTACGACGCCAACCAAGTGGACGATTTCCTTGACTCGGTCGCGGACGAGTTCGAGCGCCTCTTCTCCGAGAACAGACGCCTCACAGAGGAGGTGGTGTCTCTTAGGGAGCGTCTTGGGCAGTTTGAGGAGCTTGAGGACTCTATCCGGACGGCCCTAGTGCATGCTGAGCAGGTTTCACGAGACCTCCGCCAGAACGCGACCAAGGAGGCAGAGCTGATCGTCCGTGAGGCTAAGGAACGCGCACACCGGATTCTGGCCGACTCCTCCGGACGAGTCGAACGTGTGCAAGATTCTTACGAAGTACTCCGTAAGGCCAAGCAAGACTTCGCTAACGACTTTCGCCGTCTCCTAAAGGGTTATCTCGAGGTAATGGACAACGTCGATGTTGCCTCGGCCAAGGAGATAGAGGCCTCCTTACGCGAACGCCTCGACCTTGAGTCCGTTGCCACCGCACGGCAGGCCGCCGAGAACCGCGGTAGGACGGACGACGACACACTCACAGGGACTGAAGCGGGGGACAGCGAAACGACCCGGCATATACAGACCGTCGTAACGCCAGCCGGCGATACGACCAGCGGGCTTGGTCTAGAGCCCGAGGTTCAAGAACCGGAGGTGGAACCTTCCAGCGCTCAGAACTCCCGCGGGCAAGAGCGCGCGGCCAGGGAGGCAGCCGCTGCGCCGGGGCCCGCCGATGCTGCCGAAGAGGTAAACCGCGAGGAGCCCATGCCAACCAGAGAGAGCCGCGTTGCTGATCAGTTCTTTGGGCAGGGTGAGTCGCGGGCTGAAGATGCCGAAGAGGAACGCAAGCTTTTCCGGGCGAGTCGCTTTCTGCGCCGGCGTGACGACTGAAGCCTTCGGCCGGCCCGCATAGCGTGGAGCCTACGTGACGATACGAGTTTCACCCGAGGCGAGGAGCACCGCGGCAAGGGACGATATTAGGGGGAGGAAACGATTAGGCTGTTCGTCGCTGCGGCGGCTGTGGCCGGAGCGGAGAAGTTATGAACCATGATGATCAAAGGAGCGTCCAGCCGGGACAAACGTCTTGGCGGAAGAGGTGAAGCGGAAGGTTTGGTGGGCCTCGTCTGTTAACCGCGGGGACGAGGACCGCGTCTCGGACGACGGCATTAAACGCTTTGAGGTCGCGCCTGAAGAGGCTGGAGAGCGTCTGGACAAGCTTGTTGCCCGGCGTCTTGGTGTGAGCCGGAACGTGGCGCGGCGTATGATCGAAGGGGGTCTCGTACGGGTCGCTGGTAGCAAGGTCACACCAGCACGCAAGGCCCGTGACGGGGAACGGATCGAAGCCCAGCTCGTCGAGGAGGAGCTTAGACCCGAGGATATACCTGTCCCAGTGATCTTCGAGGACGAACATGTCTTGGTGGTGGACAAGCCCGCAGGGCTCGTGGTGCATCCTGGGGCAGGTAACCGTGAGGGGACGCTGGTCAATGCTCTCCTGGGTAGGGGTATCGAGGGAGGAGAGGAGTCGGAGCGCCCGGGCGTGGTGCATCGTCTGGACCGGGATACGTCGGGCCTCATGGTGATGACCAAGGGCCAAGAAGCTTACTCGGGGCTCGTGGCAGCACTTACTACGCGGCGAGTGAAGCGTGTTTACCTGGCCATCGTGGTCGGAAAGGGGCTGCCTGAGACGGGGACGATCGACTCGCCGGTGGGGAGAGACCCTGCGAACCCCACCTTGATGGCTGTAGGGGTCGGGAAGACCGCGGTAACACGCTTCGAGCTCGTGCATCGGGCCACAGAATACGCGATGCTACGGGTGCATCTGGAGACAGGGCGAACACACCAGATCCGGGTTCACTTCTCGGCCATCGGGTACCCTATCTATGCCGACCCCCTCTATGGTAAGCCTATCCCAGGTCGTCGCCTGTGGCTCCACGCCGAACGCCTGGCTTTCGTCCATCCGGTGACGGGCGAGCTGCTGGAGTTTGAGAGCCTCATCCCTTCGGATCTCCGCGAGGCGGCGCACGAGCTCGATGTGAGCTTCCCGCTTGACGCCACCTTACCCTTCTGTTAGCTTGGAAAAAGAAACCACGACCAAACCTTTAACGGTGTCCAGCGAGGCACGAAGGAGGCAATAGGTTTGAGACGATTAAGCGCCGACGCCCGTCGGCACGGTCGCCCTGAAGATCTAACCTTCTCTGAGATCCTCTCTAAGGACGGGATGAACCGTTCCTTGAGGCGTATCTCGCATGAGATCCTCGAACGTAATGCCTCTTCTCTCGACAACCTCGCACTGGTGGGCGTGCTCACCCTCGGCGCGCCGCTGGCAAAAAGAATCGTCAAGAACATCGAGCATTTTGAGGGTTTGAAGGTCCCGGTGGGAGCTTTGGATATCACCCTGCATCGGGACGATCGAAAGGTATATGGTGAGGAACCCATGGTGCGAAGAAGTCATATTCCGTTCGATGTGGCCGGAAAGACGGTGGTGCTCGTGGACGACGTACTCTACACCGGACGGACGGCGCGGGCAGCGATGGACGCCCTTCTGGAGCTCGGGCGCCCGGCGGCGATACGCCTCGCTGTCCTCGTGGATCGTGGGCACAGGGAGCTGCCCATCAGGGCCGAT
>JAFAPF010000070.1 GCA_019247245.1 Rubrobacter sp.
TCAAGCGTATCGCTCTTCTGAACTCCTTAGCTAGCTAGCTGATTCCTTAGCTAGCTAGCTGATTTCCCAGATATTTGTTATCGGCAGCTAAAGGCCCTTGTAGCATTACAAGGGCCTATCAAGACACTGTAACTGTTCAGACGCCTCTAGTGTCTATCGGAGAGAGGGCCGGCCTGAAAGCTGTTGGGAGAGAATCAGGACCCGGCCCTCGTGATAGATGGGCATCTCTTTCTTACTCACCGTGCTCTTGAGATACACCCGTCCCCTGCATGAAAGAAAGTGTGTATGAAGATGAGATGGAGGACGGGCCGATAACAGATAGCTCTCGTTGGAGCGCCTGCCGTTGTATAGAGTGGATACCAAAGAGACTACCTATTATTATCATTACTACTCCCTGCCACCATATACAAACCGTCGATAGGCACACCCCGATAACGTAGGGGATGGTGAGTACTTTGAGGCTTGTTGTTGAGGAAGGAATTCCCAGCCCGCTAAGCGGGATGCTGATAGAGGAAATCTAGGCGCTTCCAGTAGCTCTCTTGTTGCTCTCCTCTATGACGTTTCTGAAGTACTCTCTACGTCCTTCGGTGGAGAAGCCTTCCCGCTCGGCACGTCCCTCGGATCTCATTTCCTGGTCACCCAGTACCGCGCCTGTAGCTTCTTTGGCCAGGCTCTTAACCTTCTCGACTACACCCGGTTGTTCTTGCTCGGACACGCTTTCTCTCCTTTCCCCAGTACTCTGGCCTTCCTCAGTACATTCTACATTCCGGTTCACCCCGCGCTACCTTGGCTCATGCTGTGGCTGCCGGTAGCTCCCTGATCGGGAAGGCTGCCCGACACAGGTGAAAAATAGTCAATTTGGGTCATGTACTGCCTTGGCGGGCCTACCAGAATAAAGAAGAAACGGGCTGGTCTTCTGGTGTGTCAGAGGGGTGCCAGCCCGGTAAGCCCGATAATATTATGTAGTGATCGTACCTTTTCCCTACGAAACGAATCTCTAAACGTTATCTCGGTTCCCGAGAATAAGTAGTTATCGGCAGCCCAATTCCCCGCAGAGTTACCAGCGTTGCTAGCGTAAGCAGCTCAGGAAGGCAACGCTACAAGAGTTTCCTATGTGTTTTTGGTAGAGTAGTAAAAAAGGGGAAGCTGAAGAGGAATACTGCCCTTATCTTGTTGCAGGAGGTATCACGTATATGAGACGCATCGTTGTAGTACTCACGGCAGCCGCCATCGCAGCGATGACGCTGATGGCTTCAGCCCTCCCCGTCGCGGCGCAGGGTCGCGAAGACGACGCTACATACTGCGCCAATTATTGGTGGACCCAACGTTGTCAAAGGGAGTTTGCAGACCCCTACTACTACGGCAACTACCCCCCCTATTACGGCAACTACGCCCCCTACTACAGCAACGACCCCTACTACTATAATGATGATTGTGACTGGGATGGTTGCTAGCAACCGGAGAGGTGTTGAGGTGGGTGGCATATTAGGTGGCTTGGGTCTGTAGGGTTCTGGGTCTGCCACACAAGTTGGTTTAGTTAACAAACATATAGAGCAGCGAGAGCAGCGCGAAAGAGCCGGGTTCTTTATCTCGGCTCTTTTCATGGCGCTTGGCTTCTAACCAAGTTTCCGATAATTTCTATACCAGGCAGGTTCTCTCTCAAGGCTTGAAGGACTACCTTCTTAGCGTGTCCTTAGAGGTACTCCCTAAAATGTCACGTGTATAGAGCAAGATATTCGCGGAGGTGAGGGTGAGGTTCGTGGCACTACTACTGTTGGTGATCGTGGTGGTCGTGGCGGTAGGCTGCGGTGGTGGTGCCGGGAACCAGACGACGGCTAGCACACAATCCATTCCTGGAGAAGAGACGACAGCTAGAACCACGGAATCTACCGCTGGGCAAAAGACTACCACCGGAGAAACAGTCGCCTCCTCAGCACAAGACAGTGACGCAAGCGATGCCGGCAAGAGCATACTCGACTGTCAGCTCGATGAGGCGTCGAAGTACAATGCGGACCCCATCAAACAGGGTCAGTTCGTAGATGAGGTCTATCAAGAAGCCCAAAAGCGTGGGGTAGATCCAGAGCAGGTGTTGTACGAGCGTGGGTACGACTGTGGCTGGTCAGCGCTTCAACAAAGTGAAGGGAAAAGGTAGGAACGCTGAGATGGGTAGAGAGATACAGCTGGGGTCTCTAACAGCTGCGGTGCTCTGCTCATGCCTTTGAATTTCCAAGAAGCGCTAATACTAGACAAGCGGCGCCCCTTAAGTATTACAAGTGTGTGATCAGGCTAGCCAACATGCTTGCAGGCGAACACATGTGTGGTACGTCTATAGAGTTATCCTGCCGCCCTACTCATCCCTTCCCATTCCCCATCATCACCCCTGATAGAGCACCAGGCTTCTTAATACGAAGTCTGAAGAGGCCTGTACAAGGTAGGGTGGCGCATGGGCATCCACCGCTCAGGCGATTCCATACCCACCGTTCGGTTGATAAAGGAGGCTGTAGCCCCCTACAGATAACTAACTCGTCCCTCTCCTTATGCCCTTAGTAAAGGTAGCGGCAGGCTCTTGAGACAAGGGCAAGCCCTTCTAAGATAATCTCGAGTATAAACCTTGAGCAAAGCTTTAGTCGGTTCTCGGAGAAATTATGACTCAAGCATAACTTACCTAAAGCTCAAGGGGGTTTACCTTGCGATCTTCGTATAGCTGTGTAACGGTTACCCCTAGTTTCTGCAAAAACCAAAGGGGGGCCGAGAATAGCGTGTCTTTTCAAAAGCATTATTATAGATGATTAGGTAAGGTTGGGGCCTAGCAGCTTCGACCTTTTCTTGGAAGGAGCAATAAATACGCTATGTATCATGATCTCGCTTACCTTAGCTATCGCTACCCTTGCGATGTGCGCGTCGGAGGCCATGGCGCTTCCGCCATATAATTGGTCCATGCCCAATCCCTTTTACTACCTACCGTTTGCACAGGCTTGTGCAGAATGGA
Source organism: Rubrobacter sp. (assembly GCA_019247245.1). GTDB lineage: Bacteria > Actinomycetota > Rubrobacteria > Rubrobacterales > Rubrobacteraceae > Rubrobacter_F. The sequence continues at coordinate 2,990 of JAFAPF010000070.1, forward strand.
GTCCCAATAACTATATCGACTACCAGAGCAACGATTGGTGCGGAGCACCCGCCAACCTAGACGTTACCGCTCCAAATCCGCACCAGCGGATTTGGCTGGTACACAATAAAACAACGGGTGCTATCACGGTACAGGAATGGGATGAGGCAGCCAACGCGGCGCTATGGACCGCAAATGTGACCTTGGGTAATTGATAGGATCTCGATCCCGGCTGGAGCTGGCGAAGCTCTGCGATGAAATAGTCACGATCGTACCGTCCCTGGGTGTAGAATACTAGAAAATCGAGCTAACGCGCGAAAGGAGAGTGCCACTTGGATCTCGTGACGGTCTTTCGCATCTGCTTCGTCGTTGGGATCGTGGCGATTCCGCTTCTGTACTTACTCCTGGGCAGAAAAGCGGTAGAGCGCAACGACGATCGGACGCGGAATAGTAATGAGCATACGGAACGAGAGCGCCAGGGCGAGGAGTACGGGAACTCAGCCAAAGTAACCAGGTAAGTCCAAGCCCTAAAAAGAAGCAGCGAGCTAGGAGGGCTAAACACGGCGGTACGAGAGTACACACAAGCCTTGGGGGTGCTCCTTATCCTGGTTGGCTTGGCGGGATTGGTGCTTGGCGATCAGCTACTGCTAGGCATCCTGATCATCACCATCCCGAGACACCTCGCCCACCTGCTCACGGGCGGCCTTCTAGCCTACCTCGGCTTCGGGCAGGCTGACGAGGGCCTCGCCCGCACCGCGCTCGTTGCTTTGGGCGTGGTCTACCTTTTGGTCGGTATGCTCGGCTTCGTCTTGTCCGCCCTACTCGGGTTGTCCTCCTACGGCGTAGAGGACAACATTATTCAGGTGTTAGTTGGCATCTTGAGCCTCGCCGTCGCTTTTATCTCGGGACGTGGCACCACATCGAGGGCATAAGCTCCCACCGTCCGACTAGACAGCGGAACAGAATCTTCTAGAACCCATCTCATAAACGGTAAAGTTGGTCCCGGAGAAATCCTCTGGGAGAAGAAGGAAGCTGCACCTTAACGATGCACAAGGGGAAGCCTTGCACACCATCATTTGGGTTTTGTGTACCGGTGGTCTCTAACACGACTTGCCCGACCGCCATCCTCCCTACCAGCCCTGTCCCATAGGCGTCTTCAGCGGTGGGCCGAGGAGGGTGTGCGCTCAGGCATACTCGAAATCGTACCGAGGGCCTGGAGGAGCATGGGACGTTGGCCTCTCAGAGTATTTCATCAACGGTACCTTCGTGGTGATCAAAAAAGCAGGAGCGGTTGTTAACACCAAGTGGCGCAAAGGTACGGAGTTCATGGCGGTTGCGGAGGGCTGTGGTTTCTCTCCCTTCGTGCACGCGGTGAGTGCTTCTCCGCGCAAGGTCACCCTTGTTGAGGAAACTATCGGAGCCCGCTTTCTTCCAGGCAAGCCCGAGTGGTCGATCGGTGATTGGGTACCATGGCTCCAACCCGCCCGGCGTTGAGCCTCGGCAAGCGGGCATTGAGATGATCACACCGCAAGAACAGGAATAAGCCTAAGGCACAGGATGGATGTAAGCTGAGGCGTTACAAGAGACGCTAGAAGGTAGAGCGTCTGTCGCTTGGCGTACTTTCGGCTGGGTCGTTCGCTACGAGGAGAAGGTAGGCAACTTCTCGGGCTTCACGTACCTGGCGTGCCTCGTAATCCTGCTCAAGCGTTTAACAAAGCGTTTGGTGGGTAGTACTAGAAAAGTTCAGCCGGCTACTCTGGCACTGAAGTAGCCAACCTTTTTAGGAGCGGTGGTGACCGAATCATTTAATCTTCCCAGAAGCTTCGGCGATCGGTTCATGCGTTGGCTGCTTGAAGCCCGAGTCGGACGAAGAAAAGGTCCCCACGAGGAGCAGGATGAGGTCCGTCAGCACCCTTGGTGGAAGGTGATGTGCCTTACCGGAGTGGACTACTTCTCGACTCTTGGCTATCTACCCAGCATCGCGATTGTCGGCGCCGGTGCCCTCTCGCCGATATCAACCCTGCTCATCGTGCTCCTGACCCTCTTTGGGATGCTACCGATGTATCGCAGGGTCGCCGCGGAGAGCCCTCACGGCCAAGGCTCGATCGCAATGCTCGAACGCCTGCTCTCGTTCTGGAAGGGCAAGATCTTCGTCTTGTGTCTCCTGGGTTTCATCGCGACCGACTTCATGGTCACGATTACCCTCTCGTCGTCAGACGCCTCGGCCCACCTCACCGAGAACCCGTTTGTTTCGGGGTTCCTTAGCGGCCATGAGATCGCCATTACCCTCATGTTGGTGGTGATACTCGGCATCATTTTCCTGAAAGGCTTCAGGGAAGCCATCGGGATTGCTGTGCTCGTGGTCGGGGGTTACCTGCTGCTGAACGTCGTCGTGGTGAGCGTTGGGCTCTACGATAGCGCGACGCATCCTCAGTATATCGCCAATTGGAAGTACGCGCTCCTCACCGGCCATGATGACTGGCTTGCGATACTGGGCGTGGCGATAATCGTGTTCCCCAAACTTGCGTTGGGGGTCTCGGGTTTCGAAACCGGCGTGACGGTGATGTCGCTCGTGCATGGCGACGAAGAAGACGATCCGGAGCACCCTGAGGGACGGATCCGCAACACCGGCAAGCTGCTAATGGCCGCTGCGCTGCTCATGAGCTTCTTCCTGATAACGACAAGCTTTATTACGAGCGTACTAATACCCCCCGAAGAGTTCGAAGTAGGCGGCGCAGCCAAGGATCGGGCGCTAGCTTACCTGGCGCACGGGTACTTGGGCAACGCGTTCGGCACGGCCTACGATATAAGCACGATCCTAATCCTGGCGTTCGCGGGTGCCTCGGCGATGGCGGGGCTTTTGAACATCGTGCCCCGCTATTTACCCGGCTACGGCATGGTGCCGGAGTGGGGACGGGCGGTCAGACCTCTGGTACTACTCTACACCGCGGTTGCCATCGTCATCGTTATACTCTTTGGAGCCGACGTGGACGCTCAAGGCGGGGCGTACGCAACCGGCGTCCTGGTGGTGA